>DATEBC010000301.1:0-2871 GCA_035288065.1 Sedimentisphaerales bacterium
GTTCGCCCTGTTCTCAAATTCCTCCGCTGAATCCACCGTCGCCGGATAAATCTCAATCGTCGCCCCGCTGCACGCGGCCGCACCGCACATAAAAGCAAATAACCCGACAACAACAACCGGAAAGCATCGCCTGATTTCCATGCGTTTACAGACAACACGAATTAGACCAAAGACTGATAGTGCCGAGCAACTCATTTCTATCTCCTAATATTGTTCGCCTCGCTTAGTTCAATAGCCGTACGCCCCAGTATTCCTACCCAAAATTCCCAAATAAGTCAAGAATTATCGAAGATTTTCTCCGATCCAGCTTAATCTTCAACGGACTGGCCGGATTCATCTGCCAGGATGAACGACGAAAAAGAATCTCGGAATAGTTTCTCGTCGATCAGCAGATTCAAATCGTTGCCGAAGTAGAAATTCGTCAGCCTCAATTCACCCTTGCTCGTATCTCGGACAACATACTCGTATCGAAAATCCTTGCTATTCCCAACGGTGTAGAACACAATGAATACAGGGTCAGCGTCGAGTATGAATTTGACAGTTCTTCCCGCATTCAGAGTTGCCTGCTGATACTTTGCAAGATTCTCCGGAGTCATTTGCGCTAGCCACTTGGTCATTTTCTCTTGACTAACGGTCGTATAGAAATCCGCCAGATTTTCGGGAGCCGACATAAATGCCTGATAGGCTCGTTGATAGAACGCCAGCACCTCATCCTTCGATTCGGCGGCACCGGAATCGAAGACATCAAAGTCGTACATCTTTCCGTTGAACTGCAATAAAACGGCATGCCCTTTGGTGGTTCCGGGGATTGGAAAGTTGTACTCAAATTTCCCAGCCTTCTTCGGTAGGAATTTGCCCGGCGTCTCGGCTGAATACTGCATCATATGGGTCAGGAGAACCGCCAGTGGATCGACCTTGCCGCCATTCCAGCGGATTTCCGTCTCAGAGTTTTTCTCAAATCTGAACCACCTTCGCAATGGAGAGTTTTTGTCCTTGCCAAAACCAGAATCGACGCCCCAGATGAAGATGATATCATTGCCAACCATAAATTGTTTGGTTATAAACACCTTATTAATATCTATAGCATCCATCGAACCATCAAAAAAACCCTGGTATCTACCTGCGATCTTGACAACTTGCTCTCGATGCATCTTTGCCTCACTAGGTGTAAGGGATCGTTCTCCTGGGGCCAAGTCGGCACATATAGAAGAATCTCTCGTTGACATTGCTTGCATCAATTGACTAAGCGTTATTCCAGCCGGGTCACGCTTCGAGTTCTTGAATGCGTGAAACGATTTTCCATGCTCTTTATAATCACACCTGATATACATAGATGTCGAAACAGGATCACTCCCGTCTATTTGTAATGGAATAGGAAAACTCTCGGTTTTAGTCTGCGCCATGACTGTTGGAATATACAAAACCAGTTGTATTATTATGCACAGAACAGTAATCGCAGCAACATTCCGTTTTTTAGTGAGTACCTGTCTTGTTGACTTAATGTTTCGCATACAGACCTCCACGGTTATCTGAAACAGGCATAATTAAGGCGCCCGGTGCAATTGTTTCTTCGTCATTAATGGAGTATCTCGAATTCGTCCAGGACGATGCGGTCGTCGTCGCCGCCATCGAATATCAGCTTGAAATTGTCGAGAGTACAGCCTTCGAGGCTGGGGCCGTCCTCGAAGTCCTGCGAGAAAACGACTTTGCCCGGCTCGGCGATGAGCGCACCAGGTGTTAAAAGGGCGCTCTTCGAGGGAGCGGCCTTCTTTTTGCCGGTCTTGGGCTTGCCTTGCACCGGGCCGATATAGTCGGTGGCGATGACGATATCGTCGAACCAGACCTCCATCACCCGGCCCTCGGGATGCGGATCCTTGTTATGCTGGGCGGGCTGGTCGGTGTTGTAGTAGAGCAGCCAGAAGCTATTGATCTTGAGCTTATCCGTTGTGCGCCAGCGGAAATCGCCGAATCTGCCGTAGAGTTCGCCGTCGATCCAGAATGCCTGCTCGCCATCGGCCTTTTCCGGGCTGGAATTGGCCTTGAGCATCGCTTCGACGCAATACCATCGCCCCGGGATGATAGGCTCCTGCTTTCCGTTATAGACGGAGCCCCACTTGGTCTTCATCTCGTGCCAGTACGTATAGAAGTTCCAGACGCCCGGCGGCGGGAATTCGCCCCAGCGCCCCGTCGGCTCGATGCCGGTGCAGAATTTCGCGTCGCCCGGCGGGGTCTCGCCCGCGCCGCCCTTGGGCCACGGCGTCGGGGTGCGGTCAGCGACAATATGCACAAAGTGATGTATGTAGCCGGTCTTCTCGTGGAATTTGACGTAGAAGCGGGCATACAGCGTATCGACGCCTTTGGTGTGCGTATAGAGATAGGCGTTGTCCTTGTAGTGGATCGATTTGTAGCCGGGCGAATTCGAGTGAATATCGTCGCTCAGGCTGACATTCTCCTGTCGATATATCTGCCCCCAGCGCCCCCCGATCTCATCAGGCCCGCCCGTCTCAAAATCCTCGACAAAGAGCACTCTGGGGTCGCGCTCAATGCCCTCATCGCCCGGATAGCGCGAGGCAATGCCGGCTTCGACCGCCCCAGACGCCGGCCTTGATGCCTGTGGCGATGAAGCGGCCCGGACGTTGGAAATTGGTCCCGCCACCGTGCAGAAAGTCAAAAACATCAAGGCAACGGCGGCGATGCAACTTAATGACCTGTTCTTGTCGGACATGTTTCAAATCCTCCAAAATGATGAACTCTGTCTAAACGAAGATATATCATACCGCAACCGTGCCCCCCATCCAAGATTTCTTTTTCAAAGTACCGGACATGCTTTGTGGGCATTGTCATTGCGAGGAGGCCGAAGGCCGACGTGGC
>DATEBC010000302.1:0-3056 GCA_035288065.1 Sedimentisphaerales bacterium
CAACATTGCAGCAAGAAGCAAAGGCATGGTATCGTAAACGGAATGCCAATCAGAAAGCTGTGGACTGGCAGTTTACCAGCGATGACGCAAGGGTTAAGTTGAAGAAATTGTACCCACAAATTCAAATGTTATGAGGTACTACATAGTCAAGCCATTTGACCTGGAAGAGTTTAGGGGCAAGGTCGGGAAGATTTTAGCTCAAGGAGCACATTTATGAAGACAATATTAGTTGTCGATGATGAAAAAGATGTGCTGTTCATACTTAAGAAAAGATTAACAGCCAAGGGATACTCCGTTATCACCGCAACTAATGGCACGAACGCCATAGCTTTGGCAAAATCGCAGCACCCTGACCTTATTATACTTGATATAGTAATGCCGGGGATGAACGGCGGGGAAGTGTCGGCAAAGTTGCAGGAGCATCCCTCAACCAGAGGTATTCCCCTGATATTCTTGACGGCTCTGCTCACAAAAACGGAGGAACACCAAAACAACCACATAATTAACAGGAATATCACTTTCGCGAAACCCATTGATACAGAAGAATAACTGGCTCAAATAGAAGGGCTTCTATGTAATGCGACGACCTCGTAAGCGTATTCGCCGCTGGCTTTGATTGCATATTACGCTTATTGAACAAGAAACATTATTCAAGGATAGCTTCAAGACGTGAAAGGACTATTCAGATGGGTGGAAAGCATATACTAATAGTTGATGATGAACGGGATGTTGTCTTAGTGCTTGCCAAAGGCTTAACCGCAGAAGGATATTCCGTTATTACGGCGCTCAATGGGAAAAATGCCTTGGCTCTGGCTAAATCAGAGCGTCCCGATCTTATTATACTTGATATATTAATGCCGGATATGGATGGGCCGGAAGTTGCCGCGAGCCTTAAAGAAGACCACGGAACAAGTGATATTCCTGTCATATTTCTCACCGGACTGTTTCCAAAAAGAGAGGATACTGAGGGGGACCGTATTGTAGCCGGCTACCGATGGCTTGACAAACCATACGACATTTTACAGTTAATAACTGTAATTGAAGAGATTCTGTCTGCTCCTGCTGCAAAAGCATAAGTCAAAAAAAGCTATAAAAGGAGTTCGACCGATGAATAGGAAGATTGCCGTTCTAATAATTGACGATGAAAAAGATATCAGGAGAATATTGGAATATGAGTTGAAATTGGAGGGGTTTATTGTGTATTCGGCAAGTAACGGGCAAGCAGGAATAGAGATAGCCGCGGAGAAAAAGCCCGATGTGATTCTGTTGGATTGGGTAATGCCTAAAATGAATGGGTTGGAAGTCCTCTCTAAAATTAGACATGATGAAAGGACAAAGAACCTAATTGTACTCATGTTAACAGCTAAAAACATGATGGATGACGTGGAAACAGCGCTTGCCAACGGTGCCGATGACTATATCCCAAAGCCCCTCGAAGGAGGTGGGTTGGGGCCAAGAATCATGGGTATTCTTGGAGTATTGAGAGAGCAAAAACCTGACCGGTCTGCTCCCCAAAAACTGATGCAGGGTTTACGAGAGGATAACCGACAATAGAAGTATCTGGGCTATACATCGGCTTGCTCTGTTCATTCCAGTTGATATCACGCAGACGATATTGAATTCTTTGCTTGCGTCGCCTTAGTTCTTTTGCTATTTTCTTTTTCACTCGAAATGCCTCCTTGCATGTAAGGCTTAGTGAGCCTAACCCGTATGGACATAGTAAATCATTAGTCGCGGTTTATCAATATGCCATCGGCCGGGAGCTTCTGACGGGTGTCAAGGGGCCTTTTTCACGATTTTTCAAGGTAAGCGGTTGACAAAGTCTGCTGGGATTTGTTATCCTCTGGCTGGTTGCAAAATATCGGCGGTGTAGCTCAGCTGGTTAGAGCATGGGATTCATAAGCCCAGGGTCGTCGGTTCGAATCCGACCGCCGCTATTGGCGTGTATCTCGTGAAGCGTATTGCGTCGCCGGGGTATTTTTCCCTGCGAAGACGAAATACAAGCGACGAGATGCGAATACTGCCCCCATCGTCTAGTGGCCCAGGACGCCGGGTTCTCAACCCGGTAACAGGGGTTCGACTCCCCTTGGGGGTATTTTGATCGACTGCGTCGGTCAAATGGAGCATTTGAGCAGGTGAACAGGTGAGCAGTAGATGTTAGAGGGTCGGATACTCAATTGCGTGCCGGTGTTGCTCGGCCTGGGGCTGGTCGTATCCGGCCGGTCAGCGCGGCCAGCGGACGAGGCTGTGGAAGCTGTCTTCCACGGCAGGATGGTTGTTGCGCAATATCCTGGCAGCGGCGAGACCGTCGCCATGAGTGGGGTCTATTGCTTCGGAAGCGCGGCGGGGCCGGAGCAGCAGACAATCGGCTTTCGGACGTGGGAGACGCATCCGGCGGGCTGGTATCGGCTGGGCGGGCCCGCGGGGACTTACAGCTTCCTTTTCTCGGCGCCGGCCGGTTTCGTAAGGCCGTTCGTCCTGACGGGCCAGGTCCTCAAACCCGGCGACAACGTCAATCGCGATCTGATGCCGGCATTTGACTACGCCGATTTCCACGAGGGGGCCTGGGATGAGAAGCCGGCGACCGACTACTTCCAGACGTTCATCGCCAAAGGCACGAGTATTACGCGGGTCGGTTTCAAGCTGGCTACCGACGGCGTGGATGGGCCGGGCCCTCTTGGGCAGAACATGCTGCTTTCGATTCACAAAAAGACCGATGCGATGCCCGACAAGTGGCCGCAGGTCGGGCCGGCGGCGCTGGTTCTGGACATCGATTGCGGCGGGGCTAAAAACTACTGGTGGTGCGTGGGGTGGGATTCGGGACAAGTTCCGACTGAGCCGGGCAAGACCTACGCCGTGCATCTCAAGGCCGAGGTGCATACGGCGAGCCTCCAGGTCTTCTGGAGAGAATCCCAGGCAGGGCAATCGGACTGCTTTCGCTTAGGCAAGGCGGACAAGGCCGGCTGGCAGGGGCGCAGAATGTGCATGGCGGTCAACTCCGACTGCGATGGGTTGGTTGTGCCTTACAATAAACGTGTGCAAAAGCAGTTTGTGGA
>DATEBC010000303.1:0-9683 GCA_035288065.1 Sedimentisphaerales bacterium
AAGAAGGCGGGCTACGCCACCGGCATCACCGGCAAATGGGGCCTGGCCGAGCCGGAAACCGCCGGCGTGCCTACCCGCCAAGGCTTCGACGAATGGTTCGGCTACCTCAACCAGCAACACGCCCACAGCTACTATCCGCCGCACCTCTGGAAGAACGAGGAGAAGTTCATCCTCGAAGGCAATCAAGACGGCGGCAGAAAACAGTATTCGCACGACCTGATGACCGAATTCGCCCTCGATTTCCTCCGCCGGCACAAGGCCGGGCCTTTCTTCCTCTATCTGCCCTACACCATCCCGCACGCAAAATACGAAATACCCTCAACAGACCCCTATACCGACGAATCGTGGCCCGAAGATGCCAAGGTGTACGCGGCGATGATTACCCGCCTCGACGGCGACGTCGGCAGGATTATGGCCCTGCTCAAAGACGTAAGCATTGATGCTGAAACGCTCGTATTTTTCTGCTCCGACAACGGGGCGGCGCAGCGTTGGGACGGCATCTTCGACAGCTCAGGCCCCTTGCGCGGGCAAAAACGCGATATGTACGAAGGCGGCATCCGCACGCCGATGATCGTCCGCTGGCCCGGCAAGGTCCAGGCGGGCAAGATCGACAGAACAGCCGTCTGGTGCTTCGCCGATTTCCTGCCAACCATGGCCGACCTTGTCGGTGCCGAGTTGCCCGATAATATCGACGGTATTAGTGTTCTGCCCACAATCATCGGCAAGAAACAGCGAACCGACGACAGGTTCCTATACTGGGAATTCTTCGAGAGCGGCTTCAATCAGGCCGTCCGCTGGCGGAATTACAAGGCCGTCCGTTTGGGCGTAGGAAAACCTATCGAACTCTACGATTTGGATAAAGACCCCGCTGAAACAACCGACATAGCCGGCCAGACCCCCAAAGTAGTCGAAAGAATCGAAAACTACCTGAAAACCGCCCGCACAGACTCCGAAAACTGGCCCGTAGCACACCAATAGAGGGGAAAGCAGCCGCAAAAACGCAAGAGAGACGGGGTGTGACTAATTGTTCTGGCGAAGTATAAGCTTTTTTCTGACAAAGGATTACGTGCTCAGTCATTGCGAGCACAGCGAAGCAATCTCATTCGTTCGAAATGGGACATCCGCTTTTGGTGGAACGGGAGATTGCCATCCGCCGCTGGCGGACCTTCGGCGGACCTGGCAATGACCAGAGTGGCTTTATTGTCCCTGTGGACCACCATTGACAAACCGGAAATCACCTGCCAGAAAATGATTTCACACCCAGAGACGCCGATTTCCAAAAAATCCTTGCCTTTTCGCCTACAACTCGATATAGTGTTGTTTTTCGTATCGTAAGAGCGAAAGCGAGGTACGAGACTTGTCCCGATTTTGTTTGTCGGGATGCCGAATACGACGTATGAACACAGGAGATATACTCGTGAAGACTAAAATACTGGACGCCGTTGAGAAGAAGAGCCTGAAGGATAACATCCCGCACTTCGAGATTGGGGATATTGTCGATGTCCACTGTCGAATCAAAGAGGGCGAAAAGGTCCGAACTCAGATATTCAGCGGCACCGTCATAGCGCGCCGAGGCCGTGGAATCAATGAAAACTTCACTGTTCGTCGAATAATCGGCGGCGAAGGCGTCGAGCGAATCTTTCCGCTTCATTCTCCGAACGTTCTCGACATAAAGCCCGTCAGAAGCGGCAAGGTCCGAAGAGCAAAGCTCTATTATCTGCGCAAGCGAACAGGAAAAGCCGTCAAGCTGGCGCATCGCCACAGTGACCACACCATCAGCAAGTGATATTCATTATTCCACGTTCACTGTTTTTGGGGCCCCTGTGAATCATCAACCGGAAATAGTCAATCGGCGCCCGATATGCTTCTTAACCGCAGCAGGCTCCTTGCCGACAAAAAATCGCTCGGTCGATGGGGCGAAAAGCGTGCTGAGAAATTCCTCAGAGCAAAGAGCTTCAAGACCCTGACCCGCAATTTCTCCTGCAGCAGCGGCGAAATCGATCTGATTATGGTCGATGTCGATTCGACTCTCGTCTTCGTCGAGGTCCGAACCAGGGCCGATGAGCTCTTCGGCCCGCCGGAACAATCGGTAACTCCTTCCAAGAAGACCAAATTGGCCAGAACGGCGCGATACTTCCTCGCGGCCCACGATATAGACGCCCGCCCCTTCCGATTCGACGTCGTCGCAATAGTCCTGCCCCCCAAGGGCCCGGCCCGAATAGAGCACTACCGGAACGCCTTTACACCATAAGAACTATCTTTGCCGCCACATTCTCTAAAACTTCTGTAGAATACCGCACAACAACGTTACTCAAACTGACCGGTTCGCCTTGTCATACCTGCGAAAGCAGGTATCCAGTAGTGTGGCGGGTGAGTGGATTCCCGCTTTCGCGGGAATGACACACTGTGCTATATTGCTGTCGCATAAGAACTTATCGTGCCGTCTTCTTGATGACCCGTCAGTTTGAGAAGGTTACTATTGTCGTGGACGAGGCAACCAATGGAGTTGATTGACACTCACTGCCATCTAACGTTCAAACCACTTGACGCCGACATCGAAGCCGTCCTTGAACGCAGCACGACCGCCGGTGTCGCCTCCTGGATAACCGTCGGCACAAGCCTCGAAGACTCCCCAAAAGCAGTCGAATTTGCCGACCGATTCGACAACCTTTACGCCACAGTCGGTGTTCATCCCCACGACGCCAAAGACGTCACAGCAGATACCCTCATACAACTCAGGCAACTCGCCCAAAACGTAAACGTCGTCGCTATCGGCGAGACTGGTCTGGACTTCCACTACAACTTCTCGAAACAGCCCGATCAACTCCGCGTCTTCGCCGCACAATTAAAGCTCGCTGCGGAACTGAATCTCCCCGTCGTCGTTCACTCGAGAAACGCCTTCGAGGAAACGATGGACACTCTCGAGCAGCACGGTTCAGGCTTGAAGGGTGTGGTTTTTCACTGCTTCAGCGGCTCGCCTGAGCAGGCTAATCGCGTCCTCGAACGAGGTTACTACATCTCCTTCACCGGCGCAGTAACCTTCAAGAACGCCGAGCAGGCCCGCCAAGCCGCGAAGCTCGTCCCGCTCGACAGGCTGATGATCGAGACCGACTCCCCCTATATGTCCCCCGAACCGATGCGAAAGCAAAAAGTCAACGAACCGGCCCTGATGATTCACACTGCAAAATTCCTCGCCGACTTAAAAGGTATGGACTTAGCCGAATTCGCCGCCGCCGTAACCGCAACATCAACAGCCTTCTTCACCCTACCGTCGGCCCGCAACTGACCAGTCCCGCGTTTCATAAGTCTCGCTACTATAGGGTAATGAGATTGCTTCGTCGCCCCGAGGGGACTCCTCGCAATGACAATTTCAGATTTTGAGGCGTCATTGCGAGTCCCGTAGGGACGTGGCAATCTCATAGTCGGAGTACTTGTGATACGCGGTACTATCTGTTATCATATTACGATTCCCACGCGACGTTATTGCGTGTCGAATGCGCTTGCAATTAGAGGCCCTTATGGCATAATCTTGTGCAAAGATTAAGTGCATTTTCTGTTCCTGAGACATGCAGAAGACGCTGTGAGGACCTGCCGGGCGACTGATTGATATGGCTTTGAGTGTGCAACAAGGACTGAAAAACAGGCTCAGGCGGACCGCTATGTGGGCCGCAATGGCGCTTATCGTGCTGTTGTTCTTCTTGTCCGTCTATGGCGCATTTGTCGGTCCGCAGCGCGCCAAAGATTTCTTCAATGGCACTGCTTTGGGCGTCTATTGGGTGGCGTTTGGCCTGCTGCTGGCGGTTGGGATTGTGCTGTTTCGGCGGTTGCTTCGCGTGCCTGCTCTTCTGCTCGTGCACGCCGGGTGTATCCTTATCCTGGCTGGGGCGATCTGGGGCTCGGATGCCGGACGCAGCCTCCAAAAAACGCTTTTGGGAATCGACATAGTGCCGACGGGCCAAATGCAAATCTATGAGGGCTATTCGGATAACCGGGTCATATTGGAGGACAACGAGATACGAGAGCTGCCGTTCTACATAAAACTCAAAGACTTTCGACTTGAATACTACCAGCCGGGACATATCTACATTCAAACCCGGCAGGGTGATGCAGCCTGGGAGTTTCCTGTTCAGATCGGCGCTCGATTCCAATTAGGCCCGCAGTTCGGAACCGTGGAGATCGTAAAGGTCTTCGAGAATTTCAAAATAGCAATTGACGGCGACAGTAGCGCCGCTGTTGACGAGCCAGGGACGGGGACCAACGCGGCCCTTGAGGTCCGCATCCAGTCGCCCGACGGGCGGATATCCACAAGATACCTCTTCGAGCGGTCCCGAGGCCATATCTACCCGGACGCCCCGCTTTATATGAGTTATGAAAGAGTTATCCGCGACTATGTAAGCGAATTGCAGGTGGTTCGCAACGGCCGGGTCGTCGCCCGGAAGGATGTTGAGGTCAATCATCCTCTGCACTTCGGCGGATACCACTTCTATCAGCATTCTTACGACGCCCAGGCGGCCGAATACACCGTCCTGATGGTCGGTCCGGACACCGGCCTTGCTTCGGTTTATGGCGGGTTCCTGATGTTGTGTATCGGCGCCTTCTGGCATTTCTGGCTGAGGAAACTACCGAAACCGGCACAAACCGGCCCCGCAGAACAGACTCAAGAAACGAGCAAATGGAAATCAAATATACAATCCAGGGCTTACTGATTTACATCTCCATAGCGGCCTATCTGCTTGCGCTGCTTGTGAGTCTGCTGCGCCGACCGAGGGCGGCGCATACGCTGTATGTGCTCGGATTTGTTGTGGCGCTAGTCTCCTTCGGCTATCGCTGGCATCACGTTCGGCACGTGCCCATGCAGAATCTGTTCGAGGTGTTCCTGTGCCTGGGAATGATATATCCGGTCTCGGTTTTTTGCCGCCGAGTTTTGCATATAGGCGGGCGCTCGGCCGACATGCTCATAGGGGCGGTCGTGCTTGTTCCCGCCGGCTTTTTCTTCAACGCCGACCCGCAGATGCTCCCGCCCGCCCTGCAAAGCTGGCTGTTCGCGCCGCACGTCGCGGTTTATATGATCTCCTACGTCTTTATGACCAAGGCCGCCTCACACGCGCTCTGGCAGCTCGTCGGGAGGGACCCAAAATCCGATCAGAATCTTCTGCCGCCGGAAGAGGCCACATACCGGCTTATCTGTATCGGTTTTCCACTGCTGACGCTCGGACTGGTTCTGGGAAGTGTCTGGGGCAAACTCGCCTGGGGCGATTACTGGGGCTGGGACCCGAAAGAGCTTTGGTCCCTCGCCTCGTGGCTCGTTTACGTCGGATACCTGCATTATCGCTATATGTCCGCAAAGCGGCATCCGAGCGTCAACAGCCTATGGGCGATTGCAGGGGTAGTCGTCATTGTTGTCACTCTCCTGTGGGTGAATCTCTCCCGGCTCTTCGCAGGCCTGCACACCTACGCAGCCGGCTGATGACCCACCCTGTAAACAATTGTCTTGTGGAAAAATCTTGGTGCTTAGCTGATATGTCAAAGTCAAAAGTATATCTCGTAGGCGCCGGCCCCGGCGACCCGGAACTGATAACTCTAAAAGGCTATCGGCTGATAAGCCGGGCCGACGTCATTCTGCATGATCACCTCATACCGCCGGAGCTGCTCGAATTAGCCCGTCCGGGCGCCGAGGTAATATCCGTCGGCAAATTCGCAAGCGAACACACACTGCCGCAGGACGAAATTAACAACCTGCTGCTGGAAAAGGCCCGCGCCGGAAATATCGTCGTCAGGCTAAAAGGCGGTGACCCATATCTCTTTGGCAGAGGCGGCGAGGAGGCGGAGGCTTGTGCTGAAGCGGGCGTTCGGTTCGAGGTCGTCCCCGGAATAACAAGCGCACTTGCAGCCGCCTGCTACGCCGGAATTCCGCCTACACACAGGGATTACACCCCCAACCTCGCCATTATAACGGGGCATCGCAGGGAAGACAAAAAGCTCGATATACCCAAGGCAGGCACGCTGATCTTCCTGATGGGCGTGGCCAATGTCGAGAAAATCGTCAACTCACTGCTCAAACAGGGCTGGCCCAGAGACACAAAGATCGCAGCTATTGAAAAGGGCACACGCTACGACCAGAGAGTAGTCAAAGGGACTCTCGATGATTTCCTTGAGGTTGCCGAAAAGGCCCAACTGCGAAAACCCGCTATCTTCATCGTAGGCAAGGTCGTGGGCCTTCAAGAGAAGCTCGATTGGTTCGGGACAAAGCCCAGGATACTGCTGCCCGGCACGCACCCGGAGAAATACAAGCATCTCGGCACCATCATACACAGGCCCTTCATCAAGCTCGTCCCCCTCGAAGACTACACCGCCGCCGACGCCGTGCTAAAAGACCTCGCCCCTTACGATTGGATAGTATTCACAAGCACAAACGGGGTGAAATTCTTCTTCGAGAGATTAAATGCTATCGGCCTCGACACAAGGGCCCTTGGCTCGAACAAGGTCGCCGCCATCGGAGCCACTACCACCGAGGCGCTGCGAGAATTCGGCGTATTGGCCGATATGCAGCCGGAACTGGAATCAAGCGCAGGCCTGCTCGAAGAGTTTGGCAAGGTCGGCGTCAAGGGCTGTAAGATTCTGCTGGTCAAGCCCGAAGTCGGCTCACCGGCCCTCTTCGAGCGTCTAACCGCCGCTGGAGCCGAGGTCGAGGTCGTAGTCGTCTATAAGAACATCGATGTCGAACCCGAACCGACCGACTTCGATTACATCGATCAGATACTCTTCACGAGCGCCTCGACGGTCCGGGCATTCATAAAGCGCTTCAAGACCGTGCCGCCCGGCCCAAAGGTATATTGCCTCGGCCAACCGACCCTCGACGAGGCAGCCAAACATAACATCAAAGCCGAAATCCTGCCGCCCGAAAAATAAGCCGGCCTTGCCTAAATAACTCAAACTGACCGCCTTTGGCTCAGATTATAATGTAAACAGCGTTGTAGCAACAGGATAACAGTATCTGTCATTCCTGCGGAAGCAGGAATCCAAATACCTGGGAACAGTGTTAATCTGTGTAAATCCGTGTCAAAAAAACAGATTTGGTCAGTTTGAGTAAATACGATTGCTGCCGATGGACAAGCCAAAATCAAGTCTGTATTTCAAGATAACGGTCGCTGCCTTCAAACTGCGCGACTGGCTCTCGCCCCGCATAAACGTCTTGAAAGAAGCGAACATAAAACCGGGATTCTCCGTGCTTGACTACGGCTGCGGCCCCGGCGGTTATATACGGGAAACCGCAAACCTCGTCGGCGAATCGGAAACGGTTTACGCCCTCGATATCCACCCACTGGCCGCACAGAGGGCCATGAGAATAGCCGCTGAAAACGCCCTGACCAACGTCAAGACCATTCAATCCGACTGCAAAACCTCTTTGCCCGACGCCGCTATAGACGTAGTCCTTCTATACGATACGTTTCACCTGTTAACCGAGCCGGGCAAGGTCTTGGACGAATTGCGAAGGGTCTTGAAGCCGGACGGCGCTCTGTCGTTCAGCGACCACCATCTGAAAGAAGCCGCAATCCTCTCCTCGCTGACAGGCGCCGGCCTGTTCAAGCTCTCGGCAAAAGGCAAAAAGACATATACCTTCATCAAAACCTGACTTGGCCCCGGCGCCGCGACGGCTTTTTTAACGGCGTTGTCTATGTGCCGACAGAAAAGTGAGGCGTGAAGCGAGAATCGTGAAGCGATGTTACGAGATACGCTTCACGAGATACGCTTCACGAGATACGAACTTATGTTTAACTTCTTCGAACAACCCTATACCCTGATAGGCCTGGCTGTAATAGTCCTCTTCGGCCTGTTCACGTTCCGCAGCGTCTTTCCCGAAAAGCGCAGCCGCAAGCAATGGCTCATCCCCCTCTGCGTCGTCGTCCTCGCCTTCGCCCTCGATTTCATTGTCAAAACCGACCGCGAAAAGCTCAACGCCCTGATCAACAAACTCATGGCCGCCGTCGAGCGAGAGGACCCCGCAGCAATAGAGCCCCTAATCGCAGCCGATTATCAGGACTCGTACCACAAAACCAAGGCCGATCTGATGGCCCGCTGCCGAAAAACACTCGCGGATATCTACATCCAGAAGAACAAGATGAGAAGCTGCTTGCTCCAAACCTCGCCGCCCGACGCAAAGGCAACCATTTTCACAACAACCACATTCGACCAGAAAAGCTGGGTTGCCCAGAGCTACAAGTCATTTCTCTTCTTCAAAGGCGAAATCTTCTTCGCCAGGCAACCCGACGGCTCCTGGCGAGTCACCCGCATAAACCCCGTCGAAGTGGACAAACAGCCAATAACCTGGTCCCAAATCAGAGAATAGCCCAGATTAGCCGCCACACTTGCGGCGGCGGTCATCCGCGACCAGAGACGAACGCCTCCACCACACAATCTCGCCCACTTCTCAAGTAGCCGCCGCAGCCGCGCCGTTTCAATCATTTGAAAATTGGCGCTTTGAATTTGTCCCGCCAGGAATCCCCCGGTGGATCTCGGATTTAGCATTTAGGATTTCGATCTTTTCAAGCCATTTCGTATTTCCCCGCATCCGCTGAGTTGCAAGCCCACCCGTGGCGGGCCGGATCGTGTTTACCATTTCGCGCTTCGACGCCTCCTTGCCACCCATCCTCTGTCTTCCGTCTTCTGTATTATGCCCTCCGTCCTCCGTCCTCTGTCTTCTGTCTTCTGTATTCTGACTTGCGCTCTTGCCATTCAAGTCGCCTTCCATTCTATCCGATAGAGGAGGGTGAAACCTTTTTTGCTTCTTTCTCCCGAAAGTTGGGGCGATAATGTTTGCATGGCGTAGAAAACGAATAATACCGATAAAGCCGGACCTTTTCACTATCGGCTGGTACCCGAGCAGCAGAAGCTGCAAAGACCGCGCAAGCAAACCGATAAGACCCCAGCAAATGCCCCCCCTAATGGTCCGCAAAGCAGAATGGCGAAGATGACTCGCGGCACGGGCATCCCTGCCCGTGGTTTTTGATCCGCGGACCGCCCGCACATCAGCTAAGTCCTCAATTCGCCTGTTCTGATAGTCCGGCACGACGCCAACATATTTAAGAGGCTGGGTTTTGGTCTGCGCTGATGCTCGATATTCGCTCAAGAATGGGGGGCTGCGATTTGGGCGGGTGTTGGCAAATTGGGTTTGATTGGGTTTGTTTTTTCGAGCGCGATGGGGCGGATTATTTTCATAACTCTTTGCAATACAGGAGGTTGTATGCGTTTGTGACTTTCGGGAATTGGGTTTGTTTTGCATAATTGACTGATCGCCACTAAGCCCTAAGGGCCCCTGGCGGGGACACGAAGGCACTAAGGGCGGAAGGGCACAAGGGATTAGAGACAAGAACACAAGCGGAAAGGAGGGCAGGGTAGGATGCCGCGGCAAGATAGTCATTGCGGTCGGACGGGATAAAAGCTGGGGCTGGGTCGTCATGTTTTGGACCCTCCTGATTTTCTATTCAGTTTGATGAGTATTATACCATATAGAAAGTTTTGTGTCAAGTGAATTTATTGCCACAAAGGCACAAAGAAAAGAGCAAAAGAAACGGCCACGAAAAGCCTCAAAAACAAGGCCGAGTCGCAGAAGTTCAAAGAGGCAGAAAAAAGATATAAAGCCTTTAAGAAAAAAAAGTTATAAAGGTTGTTTTAGAAAAACGTGC
>DATEBC010000304.1:0-5168 GCA_035288065.1 Sedimentisphaerales bacterium
GTCGCTCCTGGAGAAGATCGGGAGCAATGAGAAGGATACGGTAGCCGTCAAAATGGCGGAGAACCGGATTCTGGTAAGCTGCGCCAACGTTGTAGTCAGCTCGACCCTTGTCGATGGCAATTTCCCGAAGTACGAGGACATTATCCCGACGGATCACGACAAGAAGCTGACGCTATCGACCGAGGCGGTATTGAGCGCGGTTCGCCGTTCGGCCCTGCTGACCAGCGAGGAGTCGAGGGGGATTAAGCTGGCCGTGGGCAAAGACAAGCTGATCTTCTCGTGCAGGGCGCCGGAGATGGGCGACGCCCAGGTTGATATGATGATTGATTACAAGGGCGAGCCTATTGAGATCGGCTTTAATCCGCAGTTCCTGATGGATGCTCTTCGCGTAATTAAGACGGGCGATTTCGAGCTGGAGCTTGGCCAGGCGGACCGGCCCGGGGTGATAAAGAGCGGGGCCAATTTCCTGTATGTATTGATGCCGATCAATCTTGGGTAGCACTGCGTTTCAGAAATGGAACGACTATAATGGAAACGGCCTCCTAAGGGGCCACCTGATGGTGGAATTTGGCTGTTTGAATAGATTTCTCCGCTCGCTTCGCTTCCGCCTTCGCCAAGGCTACGGCGGACAAGCCGGTCGAAATGACGGTATCGTGGCGAAACTTGCGAAATGCGGTAGTAAGTATAGGACTTCAATACGCCGCCGCCCCCAGGGGGCAAGTCCCCACGGGACAAGTGCCGGCGGCGGCTAAACGGGGTGCGGGATACGAAGATGGACAGAGGCGGACAACAAGGCCGTGCCGACGGCGATTGGAGAGAGCAGCGAAGAATTGACCGGGCCGTCAGGCTGGGCGAGACGCTGCAGATGGTTATGACCGAGCGGATTCGACCGCTGCAGGCAAAGTTCGGTGAGCTTGCCGACGCGTGGAGCGAAGTTGTGCCCAAGGAGCTTTGCGAGCACTGCAAAATCGTTGATGCCAGAGGCGGGGAGTTGAAGGTGTGCGTGGATTCGGCGGTTTATATGTATGAGCTGCAGCTTTGCAGCTCGCAGCTTTTGAAAGAGCTTCAGCGTCAATGTCCCCAGGCTCGGCTAAAGCGAATCAAGTTTGTTGTGGGCTGAGAACGAATATGGAAGATAAGCAGAACTACGATGCAAGTAAGATAAAAATACTGGAAGGCATTCAGGCTGTTCGTAAACGGCCTGATATGTATATCGGCGACCGGGGTGAAGGGGGTCTGCACCACCTGGTCTATGAAGTGCTGGACAACTCGATAGACGAGGCATTGGCCGGGTATTGTGAGAACATCAGCGTGCAGATTCATGCCGACGGAAGCTGCACCGTCGAGGACGACGGCAGAGGAATTCCGGTCGAGGAGCATAAGGAAGCAAAGGTAAGCGCTCTGGAAGTAGTGCTCACGAAGCTGCACGCCGGCGGCAAGTTTGACAACAGCGCTTATAAGGTCGCCGGAGGGCTGCACGGCGTCGGAGTCAGCGTCGTTAACGCACTGAGCGAATGGCTGGAGGCCGACGTTTATAGAGACGGAAAGCACCATCACTTCGAGTGCAAGCGGGGAATCGCACAGGGAAGCGTAAAAGAAATCGGCGAAGCGACAAAACGCGGGACCAGGATTTCTTTCAAGCCGGACGGCGAAATATTCGGCGATACCGAGTTCCAATACGATACCCTGCTAAAGCGAATCAGGGAAATGGCGTATCTCAACGCGGGAATCAAGATCACCTTCCGCGACGATGTGGTCAAGAAGAAAGAAGTGTTCAAATTCGACGAGGGGATTAAGGCGTTTGTAAAACATCTCAACGAGGGCAAAGAGAACCTGCATCGGGACGTAATCTATCTGGCCCGTGAGGACCAGGAGGCCAAGCTCAGTTGCGAAGTTGCGATGCAGTATAACGACGGGTACAGCGAAAACGTGCTGGTCTTCGCGAACAACATCCGCAATATCGACGGGGGCACGCATCTTTCAGGATTTCGCACGGCTCTTACGCGGACGATGAACGCTTACGCCAAGAACAACAAGCTGCTCAAGAACGACGAGGTGACCACGGGCGATGATCTGCGCGAGGGGTTGACTGCGGTTGTGGCGGTTAAGCTGGCGAACCCGCACTTCGAGGCGCAGACCAAGGTGCGTCTGACAAATCCGGAGGTGAGCGGTTTCGTGGAGACGACGGTGAACGAGCAGCTCGGGCATTTTCTGGAGGAGCATCCTGCCGACGCCAAGCGGATTCTGAACAAGGCGATTCAGGCTGCTGCGGCCAGAATTGCGGCGAGAAAGGCGCGCGAGCTGACGCGGCGCAAGGGCGCCCTTAGCTCGACGAGTCTTCCGGGCAAGCTATGGGACTGCGCGAGCAAGGAAAAGGCGAGCACGGAGATATTCATCGTCGAGGGCGACTCGGCAGGCGGCTCGGCGAAGGCGGGCAGGGACAGGAATATCCAGGCGATTTTGCCGCTCAAGGGCAAGATTCTGAACGTTGAAAAGGCCCGGCTGGATAAGATGCTTGCGCACGATGAGATCAGGACTATAATCAGCGCATTGGGGACCGGTATCGGAACGGACGAGTTTGATCTGGAGAGGTGCCGGTACGGCAAGATTATACTGATGACCGATGCCGACGTTGACGGCGCGCATATTCGAACGCTGCTTCTGACCTTCTTTTTCAGGCAAATGCAGCAACTGTTTGACAGCAGGATGGTTTACATCGCCCAGCCGCCTTTGTACGAGATAAAGGTCAAGGGGCAGAAGAAATCGGAATACGTCCTCAGCGAGAATCTAATGCGCAGGCGGATGATTACCCGTGGGCTGGAGGGCACGGAGCTTGTTATCAGGAACGGCAAAGGCGACAAGGAGGCTGAGAAGGTCAAGAAGGCGAAAGAAACAAAGGGCGGCGATGTTACCGGTGAAGAGTTCGTTGAGCTTGTGAAGATACTGGCCGAGGCCGAGCGGATTATCGGCGTCCTGAGCCGGCGCGGGATTATCTTTGCTGATTTCGTCCAGGCCCACTATGACTCGTCGAAGGGCGGGCTTCCGCGGTTTCGTATCCTTGTCGAAGGCGGAGAAGACGAAGTTTTCTACGAGCTTAATGCGTATGAGAAGCGTCTCAACGTGTTAAGGGGCCGGGGCAAGGCCTCTGGGGACGAGGCCGGCGAAGCTGAAGAAGATAGAATCGTCGGCGAGGAGCTTCACGAAGTCGGACGAATCAATGAGATAAGCCTACAGCTAAGCGAGCGGTTCGGGCTGGATTTGAAGGATTTCCTGTTGAAGCAGGCAAGGGCGGTTTCGGGAGAAGCGCTGGCGACGAAGTTCCAACTCGTCCATGGGGAGGACACCTACGAGGTAGCCTCTTTGGGGGATATATGCTCGGCAGTCCGGCAGATCGGCGGTAAGAATATTGAGATAAAACGGTTCAAAGGTCTGGGGGAGATGAATGCGGAGCAGTTATGGGAGACCACGATGAACCCGCAAACGCGGACGCTGCTGAGCGTCAGGGTCGATGATGCCGGCGAGGCCGACAGGTTGTTCAGCATATTGATGGGCGACGACGTTGAAAAACGACGCAACTTCATCCGAGACCACGCGCTGGAGGTCCAGAATCTGGACGTGTAGGCAGAGCCAAGCAGGCGCTGGTTGTTGTCTATCCGCTGTGGGTAGTCCGAAAAAAAATTTAATTGAGCAGGGTTTCTGCTTGCAAAAGTCTCAGGAGCGGCGCAGAATCAGGTCGTTGGACGCACTTGATAGCGTTTTTTCAAGTGGCGACAGTTGCACTGGAGGTAAGTTATGATGGATCGTAAGAAACGCGAAGCCTTGTTTGTTGCGGTCTTGCTGGTTTTCGTAACGGCAATTGTCGGCTGTAGTGGGGGAGAAGCCAGGCGGCTTGAAGGTGACAAGTCGCGTGCTCTGGCTGGTGCGGGTGAGCGGGCCGCCATGCTGGCCAAGCTCGAGGAGCGGTTCGAGAATCCCGATGTTCATTTCGAACTTGGGCAGTCATGTCGCAAGGATGGCCTTTGGAGGCAGGCGAAGTACCATTATGAGTCGGCGCTGCGTTTTGACCCAATCAATCGCGCTGCGCAGGCGGCAATGGTAGGGCTGCTCCTTGACCGCGGCGAGCAGGCCCAGGCCGGCGCCTGCGCCAAGCAGTATATCGGCCAGGCCGATTACTCGTGGAAGGAGACGATGAAGCTTGGCAAGGCTTTTGAACAGGAACGCGCCGGAGAATATGCATTGGCGTGCTACCAGCAGGCCGTTCGGCTCTCGCCGGAATCGCCGGAAGGGTACAAGGCTATGGGCTGTTATTATTTGAGCAAGAACGAGATTGATTCGGCCAAGGAGTGTCTCAAGCAGAGCTTTCGTCTCGATCCGAGCCAGGCGGAAGTTGCCGGCGAGCTGGGGCGGCTCGGCGTGATTGTAAGCCTTCCTCGCAGCAGCGCGAACGAGACGGACAGGCCGGGTTAGATTTAGAAAGACTATGAAGGGCCGGACGGACGCAATTGAGGGTGTTTGGCTGATCCAAATTAGTTGTTAGTTTTTGTTACTTTTTCATTGCCCCGTGGCGAACGGATGCGCTGCGGGGTTTTTTTATTTGCCGTCGCCTACTTATTATTTACTATCTAACATTCGTTATGTTCACGGTAGAAACGAGTTTTTCTTGCGGTCTGATAGAGCATCATCGCCTGTTGAGGCAGAGACGAAACGTTAGAGATGAATAACTGAGGCTAAGAGAAACGATGTTTGGATTGGCGATTGCGGATATTCTGGTTCTGGCGCTGTACTTCCTGGGGATGGCGGGGATCGGGGTTTGGGCGGCGAAGCGGATCGAGACGAGCGCTGATTTCTTCATGCCGCGCAGAGCAAGCTGGCGGCTAATGGTGATGCACGCCTTCGGCAGCGGAACTCATGCGGACCAGGCGGTGGCCGTGGCTTCGAAGACGTTCACGAACGGCCTATCGGGTATATGGTATCAGTGGTGCTGGCTGTTTGCGACGCCGTTCTACTGGCCGATTGCGGCCCTGATGAGGCGTTTCAGGGCCATCACAACGGCGGATGTCTTTGAGGCCAGATTCGGCCGGGGCGTCGGGATGCTGTTTGCGGTGGTGGGGATGGCCAATCTCGTGGTGAATATCGGCATGATGCTCAAAGGCTCCGGTGCGGTCGTT
>DATEBC010000305.1:0-13149 GCA_035288065.1 Sedimentisphaerales bacterium
GGGAATCAGCAAAAAGACGCGAAACTATTACCTGAAAGCGATAAAGCATTTTTGCTCTTGGATGGTCAAACAGCGCAGGGCAAGCCAGTCACCTCTTGAACAGCTTGACTGCGTTTCTGTGAAGGTCGAGGACGCACGGCACCCCCGGCGGGCGCTCGAGCCGGACGAGATACGCCGGTTGCTGGAGACCACGGCAACACAGCCGGAGCGGTATGGTATGAGCGGGTATGAACGGGCCTTGTTATATCGTCTGGCTATTGAAAGCGGCTTGAGAGCGAACGAGTTACGCAGCTTGAAAGTGGCTTCGTTTGACCTTGACCGGCTGACCGTGACACTTGGAGGCCAGCACACAAAGAACCGCAAAGAGGCCGTCTTGCCGTTAAGGACAGATACGGCGGCGGAGCTGAGGCAATTCCTTGCTGGCAAGTTGCCGAGCGTCAAGGCGTTCGATGTACCGGAGAGAACCGCCGATATGATTAAGGCGGACTTGGCGGAAGCGGGTATCGAATATGTTGACGACGCGGGCCGATACGCGGACTTCCACGCCTTACGGCACACAACAGGAAGTTTATTGGCGGCGTCTGGCGTTCACCCAAAGACAGCACAGAGCATAATGCGTCACAGCGACATAAACCTGACGATGAGCAGGTACACGCACACGCTGGCCGGACAAGAGGCTCAGGCTGTTGCCAGCTTGCCGGACTTATCTGCGCCGAGCAGAGAGGCGCAGAGAGCAACCGGAACGGACGGAAAAAACTTGGCGGAAAACTTGGCGCTTTTGGGCGGAAAACATACGACTGGACTGGACTGCTCTGGACAGACTACCCACACTGGCGCTATCGACAATGCGGATTCTAATACGCCTGGCGGGATTCGAACCTGCAACCTTCGGTTCCGTAGACCGACGCTCTATCCAATTGAGCTACAGGCGCCTAAGCTTGCAGTTGTCCGTAGAAAATCGGCGTGTGCAAACAAGTTGCACACTCTACCGGGCCAAGCTTGCGCTTATCCGCAGTATATAGTCCCGGCGCGGATTGTCAAACCCTTTCCCGAATGAAAACTCGCGGCGCCGGATATTGGAACAGGGCGGACAGCCAGCTTGTTCATCATAAACCGAACAACCTGTATTGAGGTATTGCTGGTTGTGATTGTTTGGGGTCGCCGTCGTCCCCACGGGACAGGCGCCGACGGCGGCTAAACACGTACGGAACCTTTCCGTGAAGGGTCCTAATTGCTCTTACTTCTAAGATGGATGTCGGCGAAGTCCATATATCGCTGCCAATCGTAGTCGGTTACATCGTGTTTTCCGGGTCGGATGTGGTAGGCAACGGCGCCCATTGCAGGCCGGCTTAGTGCGGGCATTTCATTTATGGGCAGGGCCTCGGCTGCGAGCAGCTTATAGACGGGGCCGGCATGCTTGGCCGCGAGGAATTCTCCCTTGGGGTCGGCCCATTTGTCTTCCTCTGCGCTGGCGACGTACACGGGCCTGGGCGCCATCAGGGCGATGAGCATGTGCTGGTCCACGGGCAGGTTGTCTTCGTTGTCGTCGTATTTTTTGAAGTTTTCGCAGAACCAGTGGGGGAAGGATGTGTTGATGCGTTTTACCGTTTCGCCGAATCTCCTTATAGAGAGCGCGGCGCCGCCGCAGCCGGAGTTGTTGGAGATGACCAGTGCGAATCTCTCATCCTGTGCTCCGGCCCAGAGCGCGGTCTTGCCGAGCCTCGAGTGGCCGATTACGGCAATTCGCTTCTGATCGATATCGGGATCGGTCTCGAAGTAGTCCATTGCGCGGCTAAGCCCCCAGGCCCAGGCGCTAATTGCACCCCATGCGTCGCCCGGTCGGGCGGACTGGGCGGCATCATCGAACAAGCGGTGGACGCCGTTTTTGAATCCATCGTGGAAATCGGGGTCGATGTCGCCGTAATAGATCGTGGCCAGGCCATAGCCTCGCTCAAGGATTTGCTCGATGGGCCAGCGGCTCGCACTCTTGCCGCGGGAGGCCTCGGTAGCTCGATTATTCACAACGCCCTGCTCCTCACTATCCCGCATCCACTGTTTGGACAGAGTGATTCCGGGGTCAGGGTGAATGGCGTGATTGCCGTAGAAGTTCAGTCCGAGAAATAAGGGTACGTGCTTTGGTCGATTGTTGGGCAGGTAGATGAGGATAGCCATGTTTGGGTCCTGCACCCGTCCCGTGAAATAGACGGCGACCTGCTTTCGCGTGGCCTTGCCGTCGAGGGCTTTATCATCGAGCGAGGTTGTTACATAGGCCAGGGCGTTGGGCTTGCCTGGATCTCTGCCGTAAACATGCTCTCTGAATAGTTCGAGGATTTCAGGGCGGCGTTTTTCTCTCCAAGTGTTGGCGTCCTGGACCTTGGCGCCATCGCAAAGGACGAGGGGGTCCGGAAGCGTGTAGTTGGGCACTTTGGATTCGTCGTAATTTGTTTCCTCTGGCTGGGCGATCAAAAGGCAAACAGCCGCCGGAACGATTGCTATCGCCCACCATGCCTGATTTCTGCGTCTGAGCATATCATTATTCTCCTATGACATTAGAATCCAACCCAAGAACGGTCAGTTTGAGTATATTAGATTACCAAATCCATCGCGAGTTCTCCACAGATTTCAGGGCAGCTTGTTGACTGGCCCGACAGTTGCCTGGCGGCGGTCGAAAAATGGCCTGTAACCACCTGAAAAGAGCCAGAAACGTCGAGAGATAGAATCGATTACCCCTTATTGTTTTTGGGCGTTTTTTCGTGAAAAAAAGCGGTTAGTTCTGCTGGACGAACGAGAAATTGCCGATAAAATCGTAGAATGGGCTTGGCGCAAGCCTTTTGAGACACTATAATAATTCTTAGGTTGAAGCCGGATCTTGTGGAACAGATGAGCCGCCGGCATCATCCTTTATACCGAAGAGGCTTAGGCCTGTTTGCATGTTTTTAGGCACGGTCGGCTGGTCCAGCCTGCCGTGGAAGACTTAAAATAGCAGTTGCAGACTATATAAGGAGCTAAAAGATCATGTGCAAGCAAAGAAGAACTACCGTGGCAGAAAAAGGAGTTCCCAAGCGGACAGGCAGAAAGGTTAGTCGCGGGTTTACACTGGTGGAGCTGCTGGTTGTAGTCGCTATCATCGCGCTGTTGATGTCGATTTTGATGCCGGCGCTGCGAAGAGTCAAGATGCAGGCCGAGGAGGCTAAGTGCAAGGCGAATATGAGGCAGGTGGGGATCATTATCTTTATGTATCTCCAGGAAGAAGAGTTCAAAATGCCAGACTTCCATGTGATCGACCACACTTCAGAGGGCGGCCCCGGGAGAAACAGCAGCAAGTGCAATAATCACCCGTGGGTTGATAGCGCCGGCAACCGGCTGTCATCGGATGACGACGCTTCCTACTGGGGGACGGCATTCAATGAGTATGTCAAAGACGTCGATGTGTTCGGTTGTCCATCCATGACACAGTTTGCCGAAATACTCGCAAAGAGCTTGCTGCCCGGGTATCCCGGCGGCAAGGAAGCGATTCAGAAGGCGGCGTATGGCCTGAATGGTTACATTGATCTGCTCAATACCAACACCGTCCGCAATCAGGCAGAATTGGTCATTTGCACAGACCACGTTGAGCCAAGGAATGAGCAGTCCAACGAGGCCAACCATGGCGATATGTTTTGCATCGGCAATGATTCCGACAACTGGAATCTGAGCCATTTCAGGATGCCGGGCAGTGCGACCCCTGCGCGAGCGCTGCATTACAGGGGGATTTTCAGGCACAACATCAGGAGGGGCGGCGATTATGAGACGGGGGGAAGGGCGGATGTGCTGTGGCTGGACGGCCAAGTGACCAGCATCGAGGAGACATACGGCGAGGAAATACCGCGGCGGTACTATGACCCGCGAGGTGTCCAGAACGCGCCATACGGGTTTCTGGATATAGACTGATGATTGGCGGCAACGCCGAACTATCAGGGCCTTTTTTTCCTGCTGCCCGCACTGCAACGGACGCAAAGGCAACGCAATTCGACATGGGGCATGCCAATCAGGGTATGCGCTTGTCGGTCAGCCGGCTGGGCTCATCCCAAAGCATGGTCCTGTCGATATCCGCCATCAGCTCGCTTTGATTGATGCGGAATACGCGCCGATGCCTTCTGCTGCCGTCGGCCTCGGTCTCGCCGAGCTGGGCGGTGTTACATGCAAGAGGCAGCAAAAGCAGCACCCCAAGAATGACCGCCAGAAGAACCTTAGATAGAGAAGCGCTTTTCATCATTTCTTCCTTTATCAGAAAGTCAATATGCCGGGCAATTCTACACAAGAACGACCGCCTGTCAATAATAACAGCCAATTCGCCCAACCGCCATTGACAAAGCGATTCCACACATATCATTATTTTACCAGATAATAGTTGCCCTGTCAATCAAAAAACGGCCTGGCCGGCCCCGATGGGGTGCGATTCACGTTTGTAGGCGGAAAAAGGATGCCCTTCGTGTAGGATAGAAGGTTTTAAGAAACATCTTATTGACCTACAAATGAAGAGCACGTATATAAATACCAGAATTCTCAATCAATTGGAAGAGGCGTGTGCTGAGGAATTGGATTCGCATTGATGCTGACGCTGTACTGAAGGCCGGTTTAAGGATTTTCTATGAGACGTTATATCGACAGACTAAGAAAAGCGATTTGTGTTCTCGCCGCTATAGTCTTTGTTTTAAGCGGATCAGCCCGGGGACAATCCGCCGGACCCAAGGCCAAGAATGTTATTCTCATGATCTCCGACGGCTGCGGCTACAACCACGTGGATGCCGCAAGCATTTACCAATACGGGAAGACCGGCGTCCAGTCGTACGAGCAGTTCCCCGTAAAGCTGGCGATGTCCACCTATCTCGACGGCCAGAGCTACGAGCCTCAGAAAGCCTGGAGTGAATTCAAGTACGTCTCAAAGAGTAAGAGCTTCACGGATTCCGCCGCCGCGGCAACTGCAATGTCGGCAGGCGTCAAGACCTTCAAAGGCGCTATCGGCCTCGACGCAGACAAAAAGCCGGTCAAGCATACTATTGAATTTGCCGAGCAGCGGGGAAAGGCCACCGGCGTTGTGACCTCCGTCCAGTTCAGTCACGCCACCCCCGCAGGATTCGTCGCCCACAACAAGTACCGCGACAACTACGACGAAATCGCACGTGAAATGATATATAAAAGTCCGCTCGAGGTGATTATGGGCTGCGGACATCCAGGATACGATAATGACGGCGATCCCGTCGATGTAAATAATGAATATAAATACATCGGGGGCAAAGACGCCTGGAAAGACCTCAAGGATGGCTCCGCGGAAGGCGCCGATGCCGACGGCGACGGCGCTGCGGATAAATGGACCGTAATCCACGATCCCGGCGAATTCCGAAAGTTGATGAGCGGCCCGACTCCTAAAAGGGTCATCGCAATACCAAAGAAGCGCAAGACCCTCCAGCAGGAGCGAGGCGGCAAAGGCAAGGCCGGGCCTTTCGAAGTGCCGTTCAACGGCGATGTCCCGACTCTTGCCGAGATGGCCGGAGGCGCCCTGAACGTCCTTGACAACGACCCCGACGGATTCTTCCTGATGATTGAAGGCGGCGCAATCGACTGGGCCAGTCACGACAATCAGTTGGGCAGGGTAATCGAGGAGCAGATCGAATTCAATAAGGCCGTTGAAGCCGTCATCAAGTGGATCGAGACCGAAAGCAGTTGGCGGGAAACCCTCCTGGTTGTCACCGCCGACCACGAGTGCGGATACCTCACCGGCCCGGATTCCGGCACATCAGACGGCAGGGCCGTATGGAACCCCATCGCAAACAACGGCAAGGGCAAAGCCCCGAAAATGGAATACCACAGCGACGACCACACTAACTCGCTTGTCCCCTTTTACGCCAACGGCATCGGCTCGCAATTATTTGTAGAGCACGCACGAAACAACGACCCCGTCCGCGGCCCGTATCTCGACAACGCATCCGTTGCAAAGGTCGTTCTCGGCTTGTTTGGCTATTGAGCCGGCAAGCTGCCGGTATTTTATTTTGCCGATTAGCGTTGCTTGTGCTCTAATCTCAGGGTACGCCGTGCGCTTAGCTCCGGGTGGCCTGAGCGTCGTCGGTTGTGCCGCCTTTGTTTCAGGAGAATTCGTTGTGTCGCAGGTGCAGCCCAATTCGAGGGATGTTGAAAAATGGCTCAAGCTGATACGGACGGACGGCGTAGGGCCGGTTACTTTCGCTGAGTTGATCAAGCATTTCGGCTCAGCGGACCGGGTCCTGGGCGCTTCGGTAAGCGAGCTTTCCAAAGTTGACGGAATAGGCCTGGCGACCGCCGATGGAATCGCCGCTACGCGAGATAAGTTCGATGCCGTCGCCGAGCTGGCTCGCGCCGAGAAACTCGGCGTATGGCTTCTGACCTCCGAGGATGCCCGTTTCCCGCCGGTATTAAAGAGGATTTACGACCCGCCGCCTGTGCTGTATATAAGGGGCGACCTGACTCGCGCCGACAGCGTGGCGATCTCGATAGTCGGCTCTCGGATGTGCAGTTACTACGGCTGCGAGCAATCCTCGCGATTCGCCCATCTGCTGGCCTCATCCGGCTTTACGATATGCTCCGGAATGGCCCGCGGAATCGATACCGCCGCTCACCAGGGCGCGCTGGCGGCCGAGGGACGAACGATTGCCGTAATGGGTTGCGGCCTGGCCAATATCTTCCCGCCGGAAAATGAAAAGCTCAGCGAGCAAATCAGCGAATCCGGCGCCTGCATAAGCGAGCTGCCGTTAAGCTATGAGCCGCAGGCCAAGAATTTCCCGCCCCGCAACAGAATCATTGCGGGACTGTCGCTGGGCACGATTGTAATCGAGGCGGGTCTGCGCTCCGGGGCGCTGATAACGGCCAAGGCGGCGCTGGATTATAATCGCGAGGTTATGGCAGTGCCGGGAAAGATCGATTCGCCGTTGAGCAAGGGCACGCATCAACTGCTCAAGGAGGGGGCAAGACTGATCGATTCGGTTGAGGATATTATGGAGGCGATCGGCTACATCGGCAAACAGTTGGAATCGCACGTCAGCGAAGCGGCGGCAAAGGCGACCGAGAAGGTCGAGATGCCGTTATTCGATGCAAGGGACCTGAAATTAAGCGGCGATGAGAGGGCTGTCCACAACCACCTCGATAAGGATCCAAAGCACATAGAGGAGATAATCGTCGAGACGGCTCTGCCGCCCGGCAGCGTCAACGCAGCCTTGATCTCCCTGCGCTTGAAGGGCCTGATAAAACAACTGCCCGGAAGTATGTTTGTGAAGAGCTGACCGTCGTTTGCCATTGCATACGAACAGTGCAACGGCGGATAGCTTTTTTTAAAGCGCCTAACAAGATGCAAACTCCCCCTCTGTCATTCCCGCGCAAGGCCTGCCCTGAGCAAAGCCGAATGGGCGGGAATCCAGAGAACCAAATGCGCGTGAGACTTCATTTTGTTGCAGGCTGTTAGTATATACTGTCTTGATTTTGCGGAGACTTGTGGGGGGCCAAGGCGAGGTCTAATCTCATAGCACGCCGTCTTGGTGAACCTTTTCAGAGAACGGCTTGCGATGGTTCCACGTCCTTCAGTATCGGCCTGGTCCTGGTGAGACTGCCGATTACGCCGTGCTATTCCCCCGACCCAAGGATAAGTCCAATCAGAAACCAGGAAAAACCTGGTTTACGCGCAACCTCAAAGAGCCGATTTTCGGATAAGTGCTTGTGGATTGTCACCGTGGGCATGCTGACAAAACCCGATTTGTCATTCCGAGCGCAGTCGAGGAATCTGTTCAAGCAAACCCGCCCAGAAGCTCTTTGGTCTGGTGTCGGATATTGTTAGAACCCTTGGAGTCAAGCACCAATGGGAAACGATATCGATGCCGACGACAGCGGTAGAGGCACGGCGTCCGTCCCCAACTTGTTTTATTGAGGTGCGATCATGGCTATAGCAGTGACGGCTCTAATAAGAGCGAAGTTGTTGCATGTCCTGATGGTTCTCTGTGTGTTTGGCTGTTGCACGCCGGTACTGGCAGAAGGGGCAGACCCGAACGAAGCAGAGGACCTGTTCGAGATGTCTATTGAGGATTTGATGAATGTGGAGGTCACTATAGCGTCGAAGAAGGAATCAAAGATGTTCGATACGCCGGCTGCCGTCTATGTTGTTACCTCGGAAGACATCCGGCGTTCCGGAGCAAAGTCTATTCCAGATGCACTGCGGATGGTTCCAGGCCTGCAGGTGGCCAACATAAACTCGAACACGTGGGCGGTCTCGGCTCGCGGATTCAGCGGACAGTACGCGAACAAAATGCTTGTTCTTATCGACGGCAGAAGCATATACACTCCATATTTCGGCGGCGTATATTGGGACGGGCAGGATGTAATGCTTGAGGACGTCGAGCGGATTGAAGTGGTCCGCGGGCCCGGAGGAACGCTCTGGGGCGCCAATGCAGTCAACGGAATAATCAATATCATCACTAAAGAGGCAAAAGACACTCAGGGAACGCTGATAAGCGGCGGCGCCGGAACAGAGGACCCGGGCTTTGGTGCCCTGCGGTACGGAGGCAAGGCGGGTGAGACAACCTACTATCGAGTATATTCGAAGTATTTCAACCGTGACGACGGACGGCTTGTCACAGGTGGCAACGGCAACGACGGATGGGATGTCTTCCGAGGGGGATTCAGAATAGACAGCGATCCATCGTACCGCGACCATTTGACTTTTCAGGGAGATGTCTTCGAGGGAAACATCGGACGGGTCGCCACTCACTGGAATCTGTCCGCCCCGTTATCTGGAACCCACAAGGGTCCGTTCGCCATTAACGGCGGTAATGTGCTTGGCCGATGGACGCGGACTTTTTCCGACGATTCCGAGATGTCACTGCAGCTCTACTACGACAGGACCAGCCGACATGAGGTCGAGTTCCATGAAAGCAGAGACACTTACGATATTGACTTTCACCATCGCTTCGCCGCTTCAGATAGACATGAGATTACATGGGGGCTGGGATATCGACTCGCCACGGACAACACCAGAGGAAGTTTCGAGTTTTCAATGGATCCGGAGGACTACGATCTGAATATCTACAGCGGTTTTTTCCAGGACCGAATAGGCTTGATAAAGGATAAGCTGGCGCTGATACTCGGCACAAAGCTGGAGCACAATGACTATACGGGCTTCGAGCACCAGCCAAGCGCGCGGCTGGCTTGGACGCCGAACAACAAGGAAACATTTTGGACATCGGTGACGCGGGCCGTGAGGACCCCGACTCGTTTCGACAATCACAGCACCACCAGTTGGGGCACTACGATGATTGGGCCGTTCGTATATTCGCTCGAAGCTTCGGGAGACGACGACATAGAGTCGGAAAAGGTAATTGCCTACGAAGTGGGATATCGCGTAAGCCCGACGGAAAAGCTCTTTCTGGATTTCACGGGATTCTTCAATCAATACACGGACCTGCAGACATTCGAGGGCGGATTCGGCAGTGCGTTCTTTAACGGGACATATTTCGTCGTGCCTTTCACCGCTATGAACAGAATGGACGGAGAGACATACGGCTTTGAGGTTGCCGGGACATATCAGGCTGCGGAGAAATGGAAGCTAAGCGCTGCTTATTCGTTTCTCCAGATGCAACTGCATACGAACAGCGGAAGCACGTCCACTTTGGACGGTTCGGTCGAAGGCGAGAGTCCTCACAACCAGTTCAATCTGCGTTCGTATCTTGATCTTACCGACGACCTTGAACTGGACTTGATCCTCTACTATGTGGATAACCTGCCGAGCGATGACGTTCCGCAGTATTTGCGACTGGACGCACGTTTGGGATGGCGTATTGATAAGAATACCGAGTTGAGCCTCATCGGGCGAAATCTGCTGGAGCGGCTGCACCCGGAATTCAAAGACTCGAGAGGCGGTTCCTTTGCAACGGAGGCCGAACGAAGCTTCCTGGTGGAGTTGGTGCGCAGGTTCTGAGAGCTGAATACTATGTAATAGAATCCGGATGCGAGCTTACATATTCGTGTTTTTGAGGCTGGCCAAGAAGGTTGTTCAGTGAGGATCGCGTCTGCGTGTGCCGCTTACTTGTTGGCAAGGCGGCGACAAGAAGTGTCTTGCAGCGGGCTGTGACGACTTCATAGGAAAACCGCTTGATCGCGACAGACTGCTCGACGTAATCGGCAACTATCTTCAGGCCAGAGAATTGGCGGTCTGCCCAGGACCGAGCGAGGAGGCGTAAACCGGCCGCCCGCACAAGCGCCGCCTCAATTACTTTTGCCTTCTTCTTGCAGCGAAGCGCAGGTAGAATTGCTGCGCCATGTTGAGCTTGGCGGTTTTATGTGGGCCTGGCCGCCGTTGGCCTCGAGTATTGAATTTTGAAGTTGCGAGAATGAAAAATGAAGGCGGCAAGATTCTTCTTGGCGACAATAATAGCGGCGGTATGCCTGAATGTTAGATGCGCCGAAGCAGGACAAAGCAGGTTGGTCTATCCGGGTCGGACGTGGCCGGTGAAACGGCCGAGCGACGCCGGGCTGGATGTGCAGAAGCTCAAAGAGATGAGCGATTATGCGGGGGGATTCGGGTGCGTCGTGCGGGGCGGGTATATGGTCTATACCTGGGGCGATCCGGGCGGGAGAATGGATGTCGCCTCGGCGGTCAAGCCCGTCTATGCGCACTTCCTGCTCAAGGCCGTTGAGTCCGGCAAGTTGAAAGGTTTCGATGAGCTGGTGAGCAACTTTGAGCCGAGGTTGAAATCGCTTAATGAAAGTCTCGGATACAAGGACCGCGAGATAACCTGGCGGCATCTGTGCAATCAGGTCTCGTGCTACGGGGTCGCCGAACGTCCGGGCCAGGCCTTCGATTACAGCGACTGGAACATGGCCCTGTTCTTCGACACCCTGTTTCTGAAAGTCTATGGAACGACTTGGGAGAAGACTGATAGCGAGGTGCTTCGTCCGGGCCTGACCGATTTGCTCCAATGCGAGGACAGCCCCACCTTTATGGCCTTCGGCACGGAGAATCGGCCCGGAAGATTGGCGATTTCGCCGCGTGATTTTGCGCGTTTCGGTCTGCTCTATCTGCGAAAGGGCAAATGGCAGGACAAACAGCTTATCAGCGCCGAGCTTGCAGAGCTGGCGGTGAGCAGTCCCTTGCCGATCTCCATACCGAGGACAGAAGGCGCAAAGGCCGAGATGATAGAAGGCCAGCGCTCGATAGGCGGCGGGAACAACCAGTGCGACCACAACGGCAACTACAGCTTCGCCTGGTGGGTCAATGGCGTAGGCCGGGACGGCATGCGGAACTGGCCGGACGTTGGCAGTGACGTCTATGGCTGCTTCGGGCACGGCGACATTCGAGCGATGGTGGTTATGCCGAGCCTCGATCTGATAGTCTCTTGGAACGACACCGGAATCGAGGGCAGTGAGAAGGTCAACCATGCCTTGAAGCTGGTTAAGGATTCAGTCATGCAGTCTAAATTCGTAACCGGTCCGATTGTCGTCGATCCTGAGAATCGGCAATGGCTAAAACGCAAGGATGGCGGGCCGTTCTTCATGTGCGGCCCGGGCGACCCGGAGGATTTCCTGTATCGAGGCAAACTCAAACCGGACGGAACGAGGGACGGAGATCAAGAATCGCTCATCGAAAAAATGAAGGGAACCGGAGCAAACTGTATTTATTTGATGGCCGTGCGCTCCCACGGGGGCGACGGCGATAAGACGCATAATCCCTTTGTCGGCCACGACCCATCCAAAGGAATCAATCCCAAGTTGCTCGATCAGTGGGAGAAGTGGTTTGCCCGAATGGATAGGAACGGGATTGTTGTCTATTTCTTCTTTTACGACGACAGTGCGTGCGTATGGAAGACCGGCGACAACGTCGGCGATCAGGAGCGCGCCTTCATCCATGCGATTGTCGATAGGTTCGAGCACCATAACAACCTGATATGGTGCGTGGCGGAGGAGTACCAGGAGGCCCTCAGCGCCAAGCGTGTCAGCAATATCGCAGCAGAGATCCGCGCAGCCGACGATTACGATCATCCGATAGCGGTGCACAAGCTCAACGGCCTTGAATTCGACGAGTTCGCCGACGATGAAAATATCGACCAGTTCGCCATTCAGTACAATGAGGAAAGTCCGGATGTGCTGCACGAAGGCGTGATGCGTGCGTGGAGGGACGCCAACGGCAGGTACAATCTGAATATGTCCGAGGCCAAGGGCTTCGGCAGCGGCAAGTCGATGCGTGATAAGTGCTGGGCCTGCGCGATGGGCGGGGCGTACGTTATGATTCTGGATATGGATATTGCCGGCACGCCTAAGAGCGATTTGGAGGACTGCGGCCGGCTGGTCCGGTTCTTCGAGAGCGCCAATTTCGATGAGCTCTCGCCGCACGATGAGCTGGCCTTTGCAGGGACCAAGTACGTGTTGGCAAACCCCGGCGACAGCTACATCGCCTATGCGTCCAATCTCGCCGGCGAAATAGGACTAAAAGACCTAAAGCCGGGCACGCACGATTTTCGATGGTTCGATTGCGCCACGGGCAAAGACGTGGTCCAAAAAGCAGTGAAAGTCGCCGCCGGTAATCAAAGCTGGGCCACACCCAATGGGATGGGCGGAGAATTAGCGCTCCACATCAAACGCACGAGCAATTGATTCAAGATGGTTTCCGTGAGAATTGGTGCGCTTGGAGAGAGTCCCAGGCGCAAATTCCTTACCATCCGCATAAACACTTCCCATCGAAAATTCGTATTCTTGGCAATATTCCACCAGACCGCTTGTAGAGAGCTGCGACGAATGATATACTTTCATCCTTGCAGGTTTTTCGTTTGTTCGGATTTTGACCATTCGATGCTATTCGGGACATGGCCCGGCAAAACGCCTGACTTGAGGTTTTGAAATGAGCAGACAGACCATCGCCATTCTTGATTTCGGCAGTCAATACGGGCAGTTGATAGCGCGTCGCGTCCGCGAGAACAACGTGTATTCGCAAATCTGCCGAGCCGACACGGATGCGGCCCGATTATCGCAAATGGGCGTAAGCGGCCTGATACTGTCGGGAGGCCCCGCGAGCGTCTATGATGAGAAAGCGCCGAAGTGCGACCCCAAGATATTCGACCTCGGCATCCCTATCCTCGGCATCTTCTATGGGATGCAGTT
>DATEBC010000306.1:0-12992 GCA_035288065.1 Sedimentisphaerales bacterium
ACATTATCCTCTCTATCACTATTTTCTTGGAGCACCGCGCGACGTCGCCGACGGCGCCGTAGATGCCGCCGGTGAAGAACCATGCGTAACCGAGCGCCTCGGACTCGGCTAATACGTCTTCGTGGTCGGTCCCGCTTGCGAGGTACAGCTTTACGCCCCTTTGTCGCAGGTGTTCAAGGAATTCAAGGGAGCCTTTGATTGTGTAGTCGGCGACATCAAGCTCGCCGCGTCTGAGCTTCTCGACCCGCCTTTTGACCAGTTCGATCAGGGCTTTGTTGTAGATCTCCTTGTAGCCGGACTTGTCCAGGACTTCTTCGTGCGCAACAATGCCAAATTCCCTGACCATCTCGACGAGGGCTTCCATCTGCAGAATCGTCTGAATGCCGGTTGATTTGTCGATGTAGTCAAGTACGTGCTTTCGCACCTTATGATAGAGAGTTTCGTTCGCGGTCTGGTACTTTTCGCCGAGAATCGCCCTGATCATTACGGGGGCCATGATCTGCTCCCAGCCTTGCCGAAGCGTGCTTATGGTACCGTCGTTGTCGAATACGGCGTGTTTTATTCTGCCGGCGGGTATCGACTCATAGCAGCATTCTATCTCGCTATCATCGAAGCAGCGAGCCATTCGGGGGTCTTCGGCGAGCTCCGGCTGATAGATGTAGTCGGCGTCTTTTCCGATTTTAAGGATCTCTGGTCCCGATGCCGTGCCGGTGCAGAACAGCTTTTGTACGGTAACGGCGGCGGCGAAATTTGCGAACTGGGCCGCCTCGAGCGCCGAGCACCCGGCCGCCAGGCACAACGCCAACGCGCTGGTCACCGTGTCGCCCGCCCCGACGGTATCGAGCTTCTTCAATAACTGAATGCCGGGGACCTCGCCAACGCCGCCGGCATCCACGGCAATAATTCCCCTTGGGCCACGGGTCAAGAATACGGGCTTATTGAACTGCTGATGCAATTTCCGGGCATATTCTTTCAGGTCGGACAACTGCAGCACGTCGTTGAGGGCAACCTCAACGCCGTTAAGCATCGCGGCTTCGATGTCGTTTGTCTTGCGACAGATGTTCTTGAATTTGTCGCCGTAGTGGCGCGAATCGAGCAATACTGTTTTGTCGCTGAAACGGGCGAAGAGCCGATTCGCCTGCTCAATGAAGGACTCATTGGCAATGCTGCCCGGAACCTGCTGGTTCACAATCAGGGCGTCTGAGGTTTCCAGGGCGCGGGCAATACCGTCGAGCAAAGCCTGGTCGGTCGCATCGCTTCGCTTGTTGAAAAAGCCGAAGTCTATTCGCGGTTCTTCACTGTCTTCGAGATAGGGCTTGCCGAATACAACCGTATCGAAGCTCTCCTGCTGGACGACCAGGAAAGATGTATCGACCTTCAACTCGTGCAACTGTCGCCTCAGCTCCCTGCCGAAAATATCGTCTCCGACGGCGCCGATGACCCGTATTGCCGCGGGTTCGAGGGCGGCCAGGTTGGCCACCACATTGGATGCGCCGCCGAGGGAATAGTAATGCCTTGCGACGGCGCGGGCCTGCAGGCCGGTCTCCACTGAGACCTCCGAACCGCGAGGGTCGAGCAGCCAGTAGGCATCAAGGCAGAAATCGCCATAGACCGCAATTTTAACATCCCTGATGCGAGAGAGAATCTCCCTGATGCGGTCTTCGGTCATACCCTGGCGCCTCCGGTGCGAATTTCCTCGATGATCATCTTGAACAGCAGCGGGAATGTCTGTTTCTGATTGCCCTGGACATAGAACGACTTGCCTTCAAAGGCCTGCGGTATGCGGGCGACAACGCTCTTTTGGTCGCGGCAGTAGTATCCCGCTGACGACTCGTCGCTCATTTCATCGGGGCGATACTCGCGGATGTCGAAGTCTGCAGTAACGATGCCGCTGGGAGCACGGCCCACATTGGCGGCCATTGAAACGGCCTTGAGAAGGACCTCCGGGCCGGTCACGGCGCTGCCAACGTTCAATATCACGCCGCCGGCGGTGAACTTGGTTATCTCGCTGGTGTAGATCAGAAAATCCCTGCCGGAGCAGCCGCCCTTGGCCCGCCCGTCAAACGACGGGTGCTGGTCGGTTACGTCCGTGCCGATCCCGGCGTGCACCGTGAACGGAATGTCGTTTCGATAACAGGCGGCAAGGACGCTCACCTCGCCATGCTCGAAGCAGCGCGCCCCGCCGGCTATCGCCGCCTTGGCAAAGACTTTCTTCTGGAAGGCCCCGTCGCAGATAGTTCTGCCCAGCGACTCGCCTAAGCCGAGATTATCTTCGTCGCCCAGCGCTATGGCGGCGTTGATATATGCAAACTCGGCAGCCATCCCGAATCGGCCCTTGCCCAGGGCGTTAGGAACGTTTTCGCTTGTCTGGCCAATCAGCGCCAGCTCAAAATCATGAATGGCTGTGGCAACGTTGCCGGCAACCAGGCTGACCATTTGACGGTTCACAAGCTCGACAAGCATCGGCCCCAGGCCGTTCTTTATCAAGTGCGCGCCGGTGAAGAATACAACCGGGCGCGGCGGGTCCGCTTGCCGAGCATCGACTATAGCCCCGGCGACAGCCTTGATATAACTGTACGTCTGCTCAGGTAAATCGACAGGCAGGTTGTCAATATCTTCAGGCCGGACAAGATCATCGAGCGTTACCTTGTTGCTGCGGGCGCTCAGCGGATACGTGCTGACCTTGCGGGCGTCGAAAACGCTATACTTACCCTTGTACTTCACCCACAAATTCCTTACTTGTCAACCTGACTGATTCGCCTTGTCATACCTGCGAAAGCAGGTATCCAGTTGGCCCCGCCATCCCGGGGGGAAGTCCGACGGCTCAGTGGATTCCCGCTGGAGTTTACCCCCTGGGGGTGGGAATGACGCACTGTGTTATCTTGCTGCCGCATAAGGCCTTATCGTCTCGTTTTCTCGAAGATCGATCAGTTTGAGTTACTTGGTCTTCTCAAGCAGCTTCTTGAGCCTTTCGATGCACTGCACCATGCAGCGAACCGTATGGTAATTGACCTTCCATGAATGGCTCATGTGCGTCCAGATCGGCTTGCCTTCCCTGCTGACCAGCGGCCACCACTCGCCGACGGGATGATTTATCATCTTATCGAAGACGAAGCGGTGCACGTTTTGATAAGCCGGCCAGTATTTCTGCGGCCCGAACCTAAGGCACGCCTCCAGCATCCCTATCATCACCTCGGCCTGCTGCCAGAATTCTTTTTCCATATCATAGACGCCGCCTGCGTGCGGTCCCTCGGTATAGACGCCGCCGAACTGCGGGTCTATGCCGTTTTTCATTCCGTGGTCGGTCGCCTTCTTGATGATGGCTTTGTACTCGTCCCAGCCCCAGCCCATAATATCCGTGGCGTGGGCCAGGAGCCAGGCAAACTCCACGTTGTGGCCCGCGGAGGTGTTATCGGTGGCGTTGGCCTTCTTCCCGCCCTCGGCAAAGCGGTCCCATCCCCAGACGATGTCGAACTTTATCTGCGGCGCAACCTTCCAATCGGGCGTGAACTGCGGTATGCCGGTGGCATATTTCGGGTGCAGGATTCTCTTTCTGAGCAGATCAATATCTTCGATAAGCGTCCGCCGGTGGATGCTGCGGCCTGTGCACTCATAAAGAGCGGTGAAGGCCTCCATCAGGTGCATGTGGGCGTCGAGGGTTTTTCTATCGCCGCCGCCGCTGCCCGGCCCGCACAGGTCCCAATTCCGCTCGAACATCTCGAAGTATCCGCCGTACATCGTATCGACGCAGTGTTTTTTGACAAGGTCGAACACCTTTTCTGCGTATTCCTGCCCTCGCTTATCGCCCGTGGCGATTGTATATTCGCTCAGGGCGTAGATCGCAAAGCTCAGGCCGTAGAGAATCTTCTTATCGATGGTGACGTCGCCCTTGCGGTTGCACATCCAGTAGAATCCGCCGTATTCTTTGTCCCACATCTTGTTGATGAGAAAATCGACTCCGTGTCGGGCGTATTCGGCGCACTTGCCGCCGCCGTAACCTGCTCGATGGGCCGCAGACATCGTATAGACGGTTCGGGTCTGCGAGATAAGAGACTTCTCATCTGTGCCGGCGTCCTTGCCGTCCTTGTCGAAGTGAGTAATGAAACCGCCGTACCTGTCGTCTTTGCAGCGATTCAGCCAGAACGGAAGCAGCTCCTCGGTCAAATGCTGCTTACACTCATCCAGACAAGCCGCCGCCTGCTTTGCATCAATAGCCATTTTGCAATCCTTTCAACAGCTCTTGAAAAACTCAATAAACCGCGCCGTTTATTAGGCCCCCGCATTGTAGCCGCCCGTTGCAGCCTCGTCAAGTCGGGCAAGACCGGCGAAGAATAAAACATGCCAGGTCATCCCGCACGCGAGCGCAAAATAAACGGCCCCGGCCTGATTCTCAAATCAGTTCCGGGGCCGTATCGCCTTCATTTATATGTGTCTGTGCCGGGCTCTTGTCAAATAGTCCAATCAAGTTATTTGCCGGAAGCCTCTGCGTCAAGCCGTCTGCAGCAGAATCCCCACGGACCGCCGCCGTTCTGTATCTTCAACACGAGCTGATTCTTCCCCTTTTTGAATGTAACGGGAACCCGGTCGTTGTCGGGCGCTGTGCCGCGGCCATTCTCCTCCCAATGCTCGTGAACAAGCTCGCCGTTGAGCCAGACCTTGACGCTATCGTCGGAGCCGATGCCGAGGACAGCCCTTGTCTCTTCGGTCATGTTGATCTCAGTCCATACGTAGGCAGCCAAGAACCAGTCCTGAAACAGTTGTGTCAGATCCACGATACCATATTCGGATTGCAGCAACGCCCACCTATACTGCCTACCGTCGATGGCAACGCTGGGCTTCCACTGGTCCAGATCGAGAGGGTCGCTCCCGAATGTCTTTTTCTGCGTCTCGTCATCCGGGAAAAAACCCGGACCATTCCAGGGAATACTGATGGGGCCAAGAAAGAGCCACTTTCTGATAAACTTGCCGGGTTCTATGTCCTGGTGCGCGGCCTCGCTCGGGTCACCGCTGCTCTTTTCTATTCTTAGGCCGGGGGAGGCCGGTTTATGCTCCCCGGTTGTGCCAGCGGCATCGTCTTTTTCGCTATCTGCTTTTTCAATTACCGGGGTCAGACCGGCCACATACCACTTGCCTTCCTGATAGACCATGTTGAGGGTTGCTTCGCGCAGCAGCGACCCTTTTCGGCACACATCCAGAGAGTACATCTGTCCGTTTTCGGGTTTCGCAGGCCATTCAGGAAGGGTTAGGACGTCCAGCTCGTCCCGGTAATTTGCAAGCCGGCCTATTGTCTCATCACTAACCTCGGTCATCGCAAACTGTCGCAGCCCAGGCTCCACAAGGCCCAGCAAAAGCTCGGCGTCCTTGTGCGCCAGAGCGCTGGCAATGGTAAGCAACGTGTCCAGCGGCGTGTTTTGGTCCTGATACTTATTACCTGCCTGTATTCCAGCGGCCTCGCGCAGCCCCTTTTCAACGATTTCGGGCGGCGTTTCTTCACGGAGACCTCGATACTGCGCGGGTACGTTGGCAAGAGTGGTGCCATCCTTTTCCGGCCAGAGGAATGCGAAGTGAAAGGCGTTGTCGCCAAGCGGACCGGTATAGGCCCTGCAGGTTACAGCGACCCGGCCCTCCACGCTATCAATCGAGACCGCTTGGCGGTTGGAGTCCACGAAAACCGCAGATTTCGGCAGGATCAGCCTGCAGTAGCTTATGCGGTTCGGGTCGCCCACATTCGGGCGGAGGTGCCAGATCGGCCCATCCTTCCAAGCCGACAGCCCGCGAGGCGACCTGCTGACAAGGATATACTTGAAGCTGCCGCCCTGCTCTACGGGGCTGGAGAAATGCAGCGTATAGTAACCACGCTCGGCATCCACCTTTTCAAGGTCAAACTGCAGCAAGTTGCCCTGCAAATCATAGAACCTCGGCTCCTCATAAAGTGAGCTTAAACTCAACGGGCAGACGGTGCTTGGCTCGGAATTCTCGTTGCGCATTTCAGCAAAGTACGCCATCGTAAAGAGGTGCTCATCTTCCATTTTGATATTGAGAACGCTGGTCGCGTCTATTACCTGCCTCTGAGCCTGACTTTCCTGCTCGGCCCATTTGCAGATCTCCATCACGTCGTCCACCATCGAGTCATCGACTGTTACCGAAGGCTGTTTGTCCGGCGTAAGAATCGCCTTTCGCCCGGCATCGACGGCTACGCTCGCGGCTCCCGTTTCCGCAACGACCTTTCCTTTACTGACGCTCACCTCTGTCTTTTGCGCAGAACTGATGGCTTGGGACACCAACAGGATGATAGCGCAGACTGTGATTATGTTTGACTTCATTTCAATGTCTCCTTCTGCCTTGCCCGTAGAGCAAGGCGGGGGTTTGTGTGGTCTATTCGACCGTAACTGTAAATTCTGTCCCAAGGGCCTCTACTCGGCCGTTTGGGGTATCGATGAAGAACGGGCCGTGCGGACTTTCCAAAGAGGCGGTGCACTCGCCGTGCTCAAGAAAGAACTGCGTCTCGCCGTTATACGACTTCAAAACAAGCATGCTGTTTTGATTCAATTCAATCGTGGATTTGTCGTCCAACTCCAGTGCAAAACCAGACCTCGCTGTCGAATGGAACTTGTCGCCGAGGCGGATGACCGAACCTGGCTTCAAAATATCCCACACATCCATCCCCGCGTGCCTGACAAGGACGGTCCCTTCAAGATTGCCGACTTGTATCGGGACTTCTGCCGCAAGCGCAACGCCCCGCTTGCTCGAATCGGCCCTCCCAACGGCAAAGCCTATCGCCAGCCCGACCACCAACAGAATAGAAGCGGCAACGGCTATGCGCCCCCAGCCCACTCGGCTCTGTCCTGCGCCAATCTCTCGCACGTGCCGAACAGCCTGCTCGGAAATCCTTCCCAATAGCGTTTCCCTGGCCTCTGCGGCGCTCGTTTCGGACGAAAACGCTTCCCTGATAGCATTCTGCATCAGGTTGAAGCGCTCGAACCCCTCCCTGCACGCATCGCACGTCTCGGCATGTGCCTTTAGCTCGTCGAGCTGCGTATCGCTGATAACACCCTCGATATATTGTTCGATAAGCTCTCTGCATTGTTCACAGGTAATCATGATTCGATCTCCTCAATCACTGGAGCAAGGTCTTTGCGCAGTATGTTGTACGCACGGTGCAGCCAGACCCTAACAGTCCCCGGCCGCTTGCCCAACTGCTCTGCAATCTGCACGGAAGAAAGCCCCGCAACAAACCGCATGATTATTATCTTTCGGAGCTTCGCAGGCATTTGCCTCAGCATCCGCCTGATGAGCTGAATCTGGCTGCCGCTCAGCCCCGGATTCGACCAGCGAGCCGGTATTGCATCCAGCACGTCGCGATCCGTAACCCTCCCGCCCAGCGCCGCCTTGCTGCGAATTGCCCTTCTGACGGTATTGGAGCACTCCTGCATGGCAATCTTCGCCAGCCACCCGGCGAATCGCGACCGGTCTTTGAGATTATGCAGGTGGGAATATGCCTTCAGAAAGCTGTCTTGGGCAATATCCTCGGCCTCGCTCGGATCGGCGGCCTTGCTCATAGCAAGCGCCACGACCATATTCCAATATCGCTCGACGATAGCCCCGAAAGCCGCAATTTCCCCGCTCAACGCCTCCCGGATAAGCATCTCGTCGTCCAAAATGTCCTTATGATCGTCTGCCATCGTTTCCAACCTGAGCCAAATTCCATACTATCTTACCCTACAGAACGCCAAACCGCCAAAAGCGCTACAGGGAAGATGTGGGAAGACTTGCCCATTTGTGGGCAGACAGACTCCGCAGCTTGAAGGTGTACTCAAACAAATCTCGGAAAGAATAAAAGAATCAGGCAAGATGCCTTACTTTTTTGCCTGATCGAGGATGAGGTCTTTTACTTTTTGGCTGGGCAGGTTGAGCGCTCCGTATGCGGCGGCCGCTGCGCTGCGGAGGTCCGGGTCGGTCTGATCGGAGCTGATAAGGGCATAAATGCCGTCCACCATCTGATCGACCAGCATACAGGCATTCAGCTTGGCCGAGGTGGCGAGCGATTCGAACGCGGCCACGCGCACTTCAGGACTGTTGCCCTCGGCCAGGGCCATCGCTGCAATAGCCCTTTGAGCATCGGGGCTGTCGAGATAGGCCAGGACCTTGCCGGCCAAAATCTGTATTTCGGGGCGCTTATCGTTCGTCGCCGCGGCAAGATACTGCTGGGCAAGGGGCAATTCAATCATGCTATTGCGCGACTCAGCCAATTTCAGCATAGCCGTCGCGGCGCGCACTGCGTAAGTATTGGCAATCCCCTCGCTCCACATGGTGTCCTCCGAGCCGGCGGCCCCGCCGCGGGCGGGCCCGATTGCCTGGGCCAGATTGGCAATAACCAGCTTGCTCTCGGCGAACTTCTCCGTAGGGCCCGCCGAGGCAATCGCTATCGCAGCGCTGTACCTGACCGCACGATTGTTGAACCTAAGGGCCTCCATCAAGGGCTGAGCCGTTCCGATTCGGTACAGCAGCGACTTTTCGCCCGCCGTTGTAGCCAGCGCCTCGACGACGCCGAGCGCAACGTAGGCATTATTATCCTTCACGGCGCGTGCAAGCGCCTGGTGCAGATACTGAACGCCGGCGGTTGTCGCATAGACCAAAGCATCGGCATGGGCCGGGCCGAAAAAGGCGGGCATCTCGACGCCCGCGGACTCAGCCTTGAAAAACGCCGCCACCCACAACCCGATGGCTTGCCCGAACGTCGGATCCGCCCGCAACGCCCATTCGCACGCCCGCATAGACATCAGCTCGTAGAAATACCCCTTATCAACCTCGACACGCTCGAGCTTGCCTTCCTGCGGATTCCAGAACCACAAATTGCCGAAGTCGGCGTCTTCCTGCGGGGCCAGCGACTCGGCGTGGTAGTAATAATCCTCGGCAAGCTTGTAGAACAGCCGGGCAGCCGGGACCTGCGCTGCGGATGGGTCAATCTGGGCCAGGCTGCTCCCGGCCATGGAACGAAGCGCAGGCGACTCATCGGTCTCGGCAATGTACTTCAGATAGCCCTGCGACTGCGGATAGCCGATTTTCCCCAGCGCCTTTATGATCTCGCCTTTGACCGCCACGTTGTCCGTGTGCAGCGCGACGACAAGAGGCCTAATCGCATCGTTTCCTATATAGGGCAGCGCCCGCACGATGTTTGCGTATTCGCCGCTGCGGGTGCTGTCGGTCATCGCATCAAACATAAAAGGTATCGCATATTCGCCGGCGGCCTGGAGCCTTTTGACCGCGGTGACCCAGCCCCGCTCCGTGCCGGTCAGTCTTCGGACTTCTTCTGCGATAATCGGCGCATCCGTCCTGCGCGTGAAGGTGCCTTTATCAATCAGGCTGAGCACTTTGCCCACAAGATCGGCCAGCTCAGCGTCGCGCTTGGACTCATAGACCAATTTGAGAATCTGATAATCCTCCGGGCTTGCCTTGCTCAACGCCAGCAATTCGACCGGGTCGGGATTGCTCTGGAGAATGGCCTGGGCGAACCCCTTCGCTAATTCAGAATGCCCGATCTTCACGTAATGCACGAAGTCTTTCCAATGGTCCTCCAGAGACTGGGCAAAACCGGTGCTTGCCAGAAAAACTGTTGCAATCAAAATCGCTGAGATGGTTCTTCGCTTGGACATCGAAATATCTCCAAAAGGCCTTTTTGCCTTGCTAAAACACAACCCATTATATTTATTTCGTCCTCACAACCCAATATTATTAGCAAAATGGCCCCCTGTCAACAAAAAACCACACTCAGGACGCCCTAAACCCCGCGATCAGGCAAAATACTTCTGGACAGATACCGGCGCATTTGCTACTATATTATGTGCTTGGCCGTTGGTCGTAGGAGTATCACTATGAAACGCCTAATTGTCCCGGTTCTGCTGCTCGTGCTTACCTGCCCCGCCGCGGCGACCCTTTATGTGGACGACGATGCCCCCGGCGACCCGGCCCCAAACGACAATGCCATAAGCGACCCTTGCGAAAATGGAACCGCCGAGCACCCATTCGATACAATCCAGGAAGCTATCGACACTGCCATTGACGGCGATACCATTATCGTCCAGCCGGGCCTCTACGCCGAGAATATCAATTTCCTCGGCAAGAATATCACGCTGACAAGCACCGGCCCGACCAGCTCGGCAATCGTCAAGGCCACCACTATCGACGGGACTGTCACTTTCCGAGGCACGGAAGACCCGAACTGCACGCTGACTGGGTTCAATATCAACGGCCCCATCGCCGGCTACGATTGGGAGATCGACCCTGCCGGCGAGAACCATACGCACGCTACTATCAGCCATTGCATCCTCGAGAATATTGGGACCGGCTGCGGGCAACTGATCTACGCCTGTGACGGCATAATCAGCCACTGCCTGATTGCCAAAATCAACTACATGTGCGGGAGACCAGGGCCTGTCGCTCAAATTGTCGGATGTCACGGGCTGATCGAAAACTGCACGATGGCAGATATGTACGATGGCATAGAGGTCTTGCCGGGCGGAACGTGCACACTTAGAAACTGCATATTATACCGCTCATACGGGATGATCGTGCCGGCCGAGGCAACGCTGAACATCTCCTATTGCAGAATAGAACGCGACTCTTACACCGTCATCGGCGAAGGAACCGTGAACTGGGGACCAGGCAACATCGAAGCCGACCCCTGCTTCGCCGCGGTAGGGACCTGGGACACCGACGGCGACTACCATTTGAAATCCCAGGCGGGTCGATGGGACGCAGACGATGGAGAATGGACGATGGACGAGGTGACGAGCCTGTGCATCGATGCCGGCGACCCTATGACGCCAATCAACTTCGAGCCTTTCCCCAACGGCGGGATGGTCAATATGGGCGCATTCGGGGGCACGCCGGAGGCCAGCAAGTCATACTTCGGCAAGCCGCCCTGCGAGACAATCATCGCCGGCGACGTCAACGGCGACTGCATAATCGATTTCAAAGACGCCGCTATTATCTTCTTCCACTGGCTCGAAGACGCCGGTCCATAATGCCGGCAGGGTCATCGGTCGCTATGCAAAGGCGCTTCGAAGCAGCGCAAGGCTCTTGGGAATCGCGGTCTTGTAGTCCTCGTTGCCCTCGAATTCGAGGGAGACCCAGCCGCGGAAATTGTGCTTGCGCATAATCCTCGCAATTCGCGGATAGTCGAGTTCGAGGGTGTACCACAGCCCGCCGCCGTAGTAAGTCTTAGCCTGCATGAACACGGTATATGGGGCGCACTGCTCCAGCTTGTCATACGGGTCTTCGAGAAAATTGCCGGTATCGAGCAGGACCTTCAGCCATGGTGAATCGACAGCTTTGACTATTCTGAGCAATCCCTCAGCGGTGCGCGCCAGGCCCCAGTGATTCTCCAGGCCGAGCATAACGCCGGCTTCCTTCGCGGCGGGCAGGCAATTCTCGATGCTTTCGACTACCCACTTGAAGCCGTCCTCTTCAGTGTATCCGGGCAAGACCGGCTCGATGCCGCGATTGGCCATAAGCTCATCGAAGCTGCCGCTTGTGCCCCATCGTCCCGTATTCAGCCTGATAATAGGTATGCCCAGTTTGTACGCAATGTCGATGCTCTCGTGCGTAAGGTCTATGTTCTCCTGCCTCTTGGCCTTGTCCGGCGAGACAAAACTCTGATGCGTTGACATCCCGCAGAGGTCGATGCCGTTGATAAACGCCCGGCGTTTGAGGCCCTGCAAATACTCGTTGGTCTTCTCCTTCTCCATCTGCATTTGCAGAATCTCGACGCCGTCGAAGCCCATCTCGGCGGCCTCGTCGATGCACTGCTCGATAGGCAGTTTCAGCCCATCCTTGAACCGCCAGAAGGAATAAGCCGAAACGGCTATCGGATTGCCCCGGCCCGGCCCCCTACTCGGACCGGCCGTGCTGGAGCTATCCTGGGCCCAAGCACCCGATACCGCTGCCGTCCCTGCGGCAAGAGCCGCCGCCTTGGTAAGAAAATCCCTACGTCCAATCGATTCCATAATCTCTTTCCTTTCCAGCATCTGAAGAGCGGTTGCGACCGTCGCTCTCTGCTTAGTGGGATGGTGGGCAGATCCCACCCTACCAGTGTGCCCCGTAAAATCGAACCAATAAGCTGTCATTCCGCACCCGTTCGGCTGCGCTCAGGCCGGAGCTTGATGCGGAATCCATTTCTGCCGAATCTGGATTCCAGCTAAAGTTTACCCCGCACGCCGACGCGGGGCGGGAATGACAAGCACAAATACAAACATGACGGGGTACTATCCCAGATTCTGATTCCTTCGCAGCCGCCCGGCGCTGATGTCCGCGGCTATCTGCGCGAATTTCGGCCCGGCATAGTCGAAGAACCGCTTGTACGCCTCGCAGTAATAACTCTCTCGCCCGAATTTGTCCTTATCGAACGGGGCGCGGTCCTTCAGGCACCCGCCGCGACAGAGATCCAAATGCCTGCATACGAGGCACTTGCTGCAAAGGCTCTGCTTGGTCCGCGCAAATTTCCGCTTGGTCGGACTGGCCGCCAGCTTTTCGATAGGCGTTTCCATTATGCTGCCCAATCGCCACTTCGGCTCGACGAAAAAATCGCAGCAGTACGCATCGCCCTTATGTTCGATAACGATATATTGGCTGCACTGCTTATCGAACGTGCAGATCGTATGCCTGCCGCCGGCGTAATACGAAAGAATCGAATCGAAATCGCGAATACTCAATTTATCCGGCCCGTATTCGACCCAGCGGTCGAACAGGCGGCACTGAAACTCGGCGTATCGCTCCGGCGTCACTGAAAATTTCGCAACCTCGCCCGTGGTCGCATCAACCTCGACGCACGGGATGAACTGCAAATACTTGACTCCAAGCCCCACCAGAAAATCGAATACTTCATCCGGATGCCGCACGTTGCGGTCGTTGAGCAGAGTAAGCGTATTAAACTCAACCTCGTATTTCTTGCAGTTGTCTATCGCCCGCATCACCCTGTCCCACGTCCCGCCGCC
>DATEBC010000307.1:0-4376 GCA_035288065.1 Sedimentisphaerales bacterium
GTCCAGCCTATCCAGCTCGTCGAAGTTGTGTTGCTGGCCGGCACAACGGTTAAGCGCGCCAGCCTGCACAACTTCGACGAGCTGGATAGGCTGGACGTGCGGCAGGGCGATACCGTTGTGATAGAAAAGGCCGGCGAGATAATACCACAGGTTGTGGAAGTCAAGAAGGATAAACGGCCTGCGCGTACGGCTTCATTTGAAGTGCCGACCGAATGTCCCAACTGCGGCGGCACCGTTGCCAAAGACGCCGAAGGCGTTTATATCCGGTGCACGAATCCGGATTGCGCGGGCCAGTTAAAAGAGCGGCTGAAGTATTTCGCCGGACGCGGACAGATGGATATCGAGCATTTCGGCCCCGCCTTGATAGACCAGTTGATTGAGAATGGCTTGGTGACCACTTTTGCGGACATCTACAAGCTGGATGAGGCTCAACTTGCCGGCTTGGAGCGGATGGCCGAGAAGAGCGCCGCCAATGTCATTGCAGGGATTGAGCGGAGCAAGACGCGGCCTTTATGGCGACTGATCGCGGCTCTGGGTATTCGGCATATCGGCGGGCAGTCGGCGCAGATACTCGCCGAGCACTTCGGCTCGCTCGACGCCCTTATGGCCGCCGAACAGGAAGAATTGAAGAATGACATCGACCAAATCGGATCGACAATGGCTCAAAGCGTTTATGAATATTTCCGGGATACGAAGAAGCGTGCCGTAATTAAAGAATTGCTGGCGGCGGGCGTCAAGCCCGAACCGCCCACTGGCGCGCCCGCCGAGCGCTCGGATAAATTAGCCGGCAAGACAATCGTTGTCACGGGGACACTGGAGAATTTCAGCCGAGAGGAAATCAAGGAAGCCATTACGCGGGCCGGGGCGAAGCCGGCATCGAGCGTCAGCAAGAAAACCGATTTCGTCCTGGCGGGAGAAAGCCCCGGAAGCAAGCTCGACAAGGCAAAGCAATTGGGCGTGAAGGTCATAAGCGAGCAGGAGTTCATGCGCATGATAACGGGTTATTGATGCCTGCGAGACTAATGTTATGTCACTCCTGCGAAAGCAGGAGTCCAGAAACGCAGCAAGAACCCCTGGATTCCCGCTCCACCACGGGTGGATGTTCCATTTCGCGGGAATGACAGCGGGTTTTGATACTCTCGCTTAAGGAACATTGCATATACATGAATCAATAGCCGTGCCAAATACCCCCCGTGGCAGGCCATCCCCGCAAGTCCCGGAAGGGACGCCTTGCAGCGGGGCCCGTGGGGCTTGGCCGTGGTCGCACGGACTTCCAGCCCGTGCCCTGTCGGAAAGTCCGCTTGTCTGGCTCAACACGTACAGGCCGCAGGCCTTGGGGATGGCTCGCCGCGATTCCACACCACATCCGCCCAATTTAGCGAACATTAGTGCGATCTTCCCCGTATTCTTTTCGGTGATACCCTGCGAATATGAAACAATTAACTATTATGCAGAAATCAGCTATCACAATCCTGGCAGTGTTCGTGACGGTAATCTCCATGGTTGGCTGCCCTAAGGAAGCCGATAATATGAATGACTCGCAAGAACAACAGCCAACGGCCTCAAATCCCAACCATCCCGGGCTGGCCTCGGAGCCTGTTGACGACACGCCCGGCCCCGAGCAGTGCCAAAAAGCCGATGCGCGCCCCCTGGGCAGCGTCCGTGCTGAACCCCGCCCAAGCACGAAACAGCCTGCTCAGTCCGCCAAATACGAAAAAGCCACGTTCGCAGCAGGCTGCTTCTGGGGAGTCGAGGCATCGTTTCGGGCGGTCGAGGGCGTCGTCGCAACCCAGGTCGGATACACCGGCGGCAGACGCGCCAATCCCACCTATACCCAGGTATGCACCGACAAGACTGGCCACGCAGAAGCCGTCGAAGTTACCTACGACCCGGAAAAGGTCTCATTCGAGCGTCTGCTCGATCTCTTCTGGAAGATCCACGACCCGACAACGCTAAATCGCCAGGGCCCCGACGTCGGCAGGCAATACCGCTCCGCAATTTTTTACCACTCCCCCGAACAAAAGACCCTCGCCCAAGCCTCAATGCAAAACCTCGAAAAGGCCCGCGCCTTCAATAGGCCGATAGTCACCCAAATCCTCCCCGCCCCCAAATTCTACAGGGCCGAGGAATACCACCAACGCTACCTCGAAAAACAAGCCAAATCCTCCTGCTCCTCAACTATCCACTGAAACCCCCATCCACTCGCACGCAATCTGAACTTCATCATTCAAAATTCAATGTTCGATATTCCATATTCAAATTCACTCCCCTGGGGATACTCCAGGCCGATCGCTGCCCCCATACGCGACAAACCACCGAATCCCAAAGTCCCTACTCAAGCCCTTTAATCCACGCCTCAAGCACCTCGACCATGTGCGGCATGCCAATCTTCTTACACAACCCCGAAGCCTCCGTCCAACACTCCCGAGCCTTTGCCTTATCACCACGTTCCCTGTAGAGCGATCCTAAATACTCGCACTGCCTTATCGTCAAATGCACAAATCCATTCGTCTTGCTTATTGCCAGTGACTGCTTGTACATCTCTTCCGCCTTGTCAAGGTCACCCTTCGCCACGCATATCAATCCTAAGTTGCCATATTGGGCCGCTATCCCCTCAAGACGTTGAAGGCCCTTATTCGTCTCGAGGGCTTCCCTACACAGCTTATCCGCTTTCTCCAATTGTCCCTGGTACATGTATATCAGACTCAGATTTCCTTGCGAAGCTGCCACGCCCGTTATGTCCCCGAGTTCTTCCTCTATTCCCATCGCCTTTAGAAATGCAGTTTCCGCCCTATCCCACTCGCCTCTCAGTCGGTAGACCCCTCCAAGCCCCTGGTACTGCATTGCCATCTCTTCTTTGGCCCCAACATCCTCCGCCATACTCAACGCTCTGAGATACACATTTTGCGCCTTTTCGAGTTCTCCCATCTCCATTGCAAGATCGCCCAGATAACTAAGCTCATGCACCATCAATGTAAAGAAACCGTTAGATTCACATATTTGGAGCGCCGCCAAGTGCATTTCCTCTGCCTTCTCCATTTCGCCCTTCGCTTGATGAATCAAGGCCAGATTACCGTACTGGCCCGCCACGCCATCAAGCCTTCCCAATTCTTCGCCTATCTCCAGGGACCTGAAATGCATCTCTTCTGCAGTTTCCAATTCACCCCTCATTTTATAAATCAGTCCCAAAATCCCCCGCAACATAGCCTCCCACTCCGTTCCCTTCTCGACCACGCCCAATCCCCGCTCAGACAAACCCATCGCCGCATCCACCAATCCAAGATTCATGAGCGGCTGCCCGCACTCATACACAAACGCCTCAATAAACGCCTTTTCCCCCTCCGCCGCCAGAACATGTTCGGCCAACCGCACCGCTGACAACTCATCCGGCTTGGTTTGCTTCTCTTCGGCCTCCTTCAATTTCTCCCGATAAACACCCACCGCTCGCGAATGATACTCCTTTTTCTCCTCCTCCCCAATTTGCTCCAGAACATAGTCCGCCAATATAGCATGATAAATCCGAAACCCGTAGCCTTCCCCACGAACCAACCCCGCGAGAAAACCATCGGCCATCAGGCTTTGCCGACTGTCCCCGCCAACCTTGCTCACTGCCTCGACTACCTCATCGGGCACACCCACGTCCAAAATAGCATAAGCCTTGAACAATCGAATTGCCTCTTTCCCACGCTTAGCCAATTTCTTCCATTGGGCCGCAGCGATTCCCCCGGGATCTCTTGGCAGGTTCTCTATCGCAGTGCCCGCTTTAATCAACTCAATCGCCGCACCAAGCGCGTAAGGATACCCCTCATATCGTTCCAGCCCCTCCCGAAGCTCCTTCTCGTTGTACTCCACGTCCCCCACCCGCAAGCGCACCAATTCATCAACTCCTTGCCTGTCTAATTCCACCAGGTTTGCTTCAGGAATCCCTACCACATTCTCCAACGCCTTGAATGCTTCGCTCGCGACGAGTACATCCTCCGGCCGTTGTGCAAAAACAAACTTCACCTTATCCGGCAAATCTCTAACAACAATCGCCCAGTCCTGATCGCTGTCCTTCCGCATATACTTTTCAGGGTCGATAACAAATATCGCACGCCCGCTATCCGGCATCCGCTCAGAAATCAGCCGCAACCTCTCCAGAAACTGCTCCCGCGTATTCCGCGCCGGGTCTCGCCGCATGCTCTCAACCAAATCGCCAATTTTAACGACGTTCAAAAGGGCCTTCCATTGCCCGCGCCGCCAGTCCGTTTTCTCGAACGACCCTTCCACAACCTGCGCCGCATCGAACGCATTATCCATCATCAGCGCCATTATCGAATCAGGCGTATCGTTCGGCGTAACCTCATATCGCACCCACCCGCACTTCAAATCCAGGT
>DATEBC010000308.1:0-3519 GCA_035288065.1 Sedimentisphaerales bacterium
CCCGCCGGCTGCGCATGCGGCGAAGGCGTAATCGACTGGAAAAAGGTCATCGAGGTATGCTGCCAGGCCCCGCGCGACATCGTCCTGAGCGTTGAGTGCGGAACCATCGAACAAGCCGAAACAAGCATCAAAAATCTCAAGGCCCTCGTCTAATGAATATGAGAAGAAGAGAGTTTTTGCGGGGCGCCGGCATCGGAGCCGCCTCAGTCCTTCTAAACGCAGGATGCTCGGCCGCACAACGAAGCGCCGCAGGGGAAACTCGGCGAAAACCGAATCTTGTCTTTGTCTTCGCCGACCAGTGGCGGGCGCAGGCTGTCGGCTACGCGGGCAACAAGGACGTCAAGACCCCAAACCTTGACAGACTCGCCGCCGAGAGTATCAATTTCACCAATGCCGTCTCCTGCTGTCCGGTGTGCAGCCCGTATCGAGCGAGCCTGATTACGGGCCGATACCCGCTGACACACGGCGTATTTCTGAACGACCTGCTCTTGAACGACCAGGCCGTCTCGCTCGCCCAGGCGTACAAGCGCGCAGGCTACGATACCGCCTATATCGGAAAATGGCATCTGGACGGAAACAGAAGAGCCGCCTTCATCCCGCCGGAAAGGCGACAGGGATTCGAGTTCTGGAAGGCCCTCGGCTGCACCCACGATTACAACAACTCCTTCTACTACGCCGATGAAGATGTCAAGCTCAAGTGGGAAGGCTACGACTCAATCGCCCAGACCCAAGAGGCCCGGCGATATATCCGCGAACATCCCGGAGGCAAACCGTTCGCCCTGGTTCTTTCCTGGGGGCCGCCCCACGCGCCCTACCATACCGCGCCGCAGAAATACAGGGACATGTTCGACCCTGAGAATTTGTCCGTTCGTCCGAATGTCCCCCAGGACCAAATTCAGCAAGCCAAGGAAACACTCGCAGGCTACTACGCCCATATCGCGGCCCTCGATGACTGCATAGGCGAACTTTTGGGAACGCTCAAAGAGCTCGGCATCGAAAACGACACCATTTTCGTCTTCACCTCCGATCACGGTGACATGCTGCACTCTCACGGCCAGATGAATAAGCAGAGGCCCTGGGATGAATCGATCCGCGTCCCGTTCCTCCTGCGATACCCCGCCGCGATAGGCAATAAGGGCGGGACAATCGACATGCCCATAAATACGCCTGATATTATGCCCACGCTTCTGGGCCTGAGCGGAATCGAGATACCCGATACCGTCGAAGGCACGGACTTCAGTGACGTCGCAAGAGGAAAAAGAAAACCCAAGGACAATGCCGCCTTGATTAGCTGTCCCAGCCCGTTCGGGCAGTGGACCAGAAAAGACGGCGGGCGAGAGTATCGCGGCGTGCGTACCAAACGCTATACCTACGTCCGCGACCTAAACGGTCCCTGGCTGCTCTACGACAACCAAAAAGACCCTTACCAGCTCGATAACCTGTGCAACAAGCCGCAGCACGCCAAACTCCAAGAGGAATTGGAAAGTCTGCTCCAGCAGAAACTCAACGAGACCAACGACGAGTTCCTCTCCGGCTGGGACTGCATCAGGAAATGGGGCTGCAAGGTCGATGACTCCGGAACCGTCGGATATGCCAATTGAATGGACTAATATGAGACCAGGAATTCGCACCTTCACATGTCTAATACTATTTACCGCCGCATTGCCGCTCTTGGCCTCTGAGGTTTCAGGAGGACCCGCCCAAAAGCCTCCGGCAATGACCCGTATCTGGGACACGCAGTCGCCTTTTCCCGACCAGGTCGATCTGCGGAATAGGGCCAACTGGACAATTGTCCCCAGCGACCTGCTTACGCAGGAAGCCGACCCATCCGCCGCCGCTTCTGACCCGGGTTACTACGGCAGAGAATACTCCTTCAAAGGAGATGCGGTAGTGGAGAATGAGTACTTGACCGCAGTCTTCCCGTCGAAAAAAGGCAAAGTGGCGATCTATTCAGCAGCGGATTTGAGCGAGAAGAAGCTGGAATTCATCCCTCTTCAGCTAAAAGGAAAGCCCGCGAGCATTGCCAAGTGCAGGATATTACAGAATACCGGCGACGAAGCAAGTCTCGAAGTCTCTTTTTCTGCCGACAACGCAACGGATAATTCCTCCGCCGTCTTTTCCTTCGCCGCCACGCGGATCGTCGAGATCAAGCCGGCTGAGAATATCAAAGGAATCACTCTGCTCAGTCCGATCGAGTATGGCATAGCGCCGGCCTTTATCGGCGATGATCTCATATTCAGCCCGAAAGTCTATCCTTCGGCGACGACACTGCACATCCCTGCCGATAATATCTTCCTCGGATTGCTCAAAGGGCAGAACGACATGCTCGTTGTCACTTGGCCGAATGGAAACCAGCACATCAGACTAATGCTTGATAACGAAAAGCAAGACCCACGTCTGATCGAATCCGTTGACCTCGACAATGACGGCAAAAGCGTTTATCTCGCCCTTTTAGATGCGCCGGGCATCTGGCACAAGGAGCAGTTGACGCCTTCTTATCTGGAAAAAGATATAACCCTCGATTGGAAAAGACCCTTCCCCGCAAAATGGAAAACCCAGTTGACCGAGGCGGAAGTGAAAACCACCTATAGCTTCAGAGAATCCAAGCAGAATATCTGGCGAGCCATATTAGGCCATTACACCTACCCGGTCTGGTTTGAAGGCGAGAATGCCTTCTATCGTCTCAGCAAGAAAGTGCCCCCCGAGGGAGAATCAATCATCTATTTCCTGGAGAGAAATGGCGCCCCCCCCTCGGTCTCAACCCCTGTTGACATTATGCGCCAAACCCTGGGCAGCCAGGCTTGTGATGCAATACTCGACCTTCCAGGACGCACGCTGCGCACCCACCATAGGAGAGGCAGCGAGGGAATTCGTCGTACCGCCACCTGCGGATGCACCGCGGCAATAGAGGCCGTCTTCAAGGAGGGCCAGGAAGTCGAGAAGAAAGACTACGTTATAGGAGCCGTCGATGATATGGTCTATTTTGTCACCAGGCACGTCGAGAGGCTCGGCGAATATCAGGATTTCGCCGGGGACATGATGAGCTATTTGAATCTCAAAGCCAAATCCAACCCTGACTTAAAGCCGTTCCTCGATAGTATGGAGGCAATAGCCCAGAAAATACCGCAGGAATTTGATGCGCAAAAAGAGAACATAAAGACCCTGGCGTATGCCGCCGACCTGGCTCGACAGACAAAGGCCCTGGCTGAAAAGAAAGACCCGCAGAACCTCCCGACCGTCTTGGAGCTTGGCGACAAATGGAGAGGGATGGGAGGGGCGCAGGATGAGCTGCTTGGAAAGTTTCATAGCATAACCAGGAACTTCTTTCAGCAGGCCGGCTACGGCTGCGGAAATCAGCCGCAGACGCTTGAAATAGCACAAGAGATTAGAAACCGATGCAGACTGTGCCTTAGAAATCCTGACGGCTATGAAATCTGGCAGGATTATTGAATACCATGAAACGCTATATCATAGCTGCATTTCTCTTGCCCGGAGCTTTGGCGCTGCTTCAAGGCTGCA
>DATEBC010000309.1:0-9662 GCA_035288065.1 Sedimentisphaerales bacterium
CGTCAAAGCCTACGCCAAAGCCGCAAAACAGGCAAACATAGTCATCGCAGAAGTCGGCGCCTGGAGCAATCCAATCAGTCCGGATGAAAAGACCCGCAATGAAGCGCTGGCCAAGTGCCGAAGCCACTTGGCCCTGGCCGACCGAATCGCCGCAAATTGCTGCGTCAACATCACAGGCTCCAGAGGATCGCAGTGGGACGGGCCCTCGCCCGAAAACTTCACAAAGGAAACCTTCGAGATAATAGTCGAAACAACACGTGCAATTATCGACGACGTCAAGCCCACCAGGACCTATTTCACGCTCGAAACGATGCCCTGGGCCTATCCCGATTCCCCCGATTCATACCTGCAATTGCTCAAGGCCATCGACCGCAAGCGCTTCGCAGTTCATCTTGACCCCGTAAACCTCGTATGCAGCCCGCAGCGCTATTTTGCCAGCGGCAAGATTATTCGCGAGTGCTTTGAGAAGCTCGGCCCATATATCAAGAGCTGCCACGCCAAAGACATTATCCTCAGAAACGAGCTCACGACACATCTCGATGAGATTCGCCCCGGGCTGGGCGGATTGGACTACGAAGCCTTCCTAACCGAATTGAGCAGGCTGCCCGAAATGCCCCTTATGCTCGAGCACCTCTCCGGCGCAGAGGATTACCGCTTGGCCGCCGAGCATATCCGCTCCGTTGCGAAGAGAATAGGCGTCCGCTTTGTCTGACCGCCGCCCGGACGCCCGGTCTGGCTAATTCGACGCCGCCACCGTTTGAGGGTCCGCACGGTACTGATTCACCTGGTGCTCATAAAGAAGATTGTTCTTCTCGATGAGCTTGGCTATCAGACCGACCTGGCCCAGCAGTATTTCAACAAGGTCCATGTTCGCTAACGTCGATTCAGGGCCGGACTGCGGAACAGCAATAATCACATAGCCGCAGTTGTGGTTATCCGTGGCCAGTTGCGATGCGACAAGGCTGTAATCACCCACCTGAGTGAGCACCGGCTCGGCGCCGTCGTCGATCTTCGAGCAAAGACCTTTTAGAACCTCCTCGCCCACATTCAGCATCGAGAAACGCTCCGAATCGCTCAGCCAGATGTGCCCCTCTCGGTCCATTATCATCATCATAGGCCCCTGGTCGGGAAGAAAGTTGAAAACCTGCCGGGCGATCTGTTCATTGAGAACACAGTCGCGAGAGAATATTGAGTTGTGCATAGTCATCCAATGCGCTCCTTGTTTGGCCCGTCAAATTGTCCTTACCTGACTCCACTTCGGTATAATTGGGCAACGACTTTCCGCGCAGGGGATTTTCCCGCGAATTCCACTCCGAAACCCGGCTTATCGGCCCTGCCCTCAGTTTATCGGACCACAAGAATATCGCAAGACCGTTTGACTGAAATAATTCCCCCCGCAGCATAGTTCCCGACAGATTCTCCTCGTTTTATGCTGACCCTGCTCCCAACGCAGGAAAAATAGGCGACCATTTATCTGCACGTTTTGGGCACTCTATGGACAACAGATTGTCTATTTCTGTATCTGACCATGTGCACCCTGTTGCCCCGCTGGTCGTGTTCGACTACGTCCATATAGGAACGCATGAGCAGCAGTCCCCTGCCGTTAGGCTTGTAAAGGTTGTCTCCGCATCGAGGATCCGGGACAGAGTTAGGATCAAAGCCTGTCCCCTCGTCCTCTATCCACACCTCAAACTTTTCGGGATCCACCGAATAGCTAACCTTGACCTCCTTGTCCGGGTCCATTTCATTGCCGTGACGGATCGCATTGATAAGCGCCTCTTCCAAAGCCAGATGCACGGCAAAAATATCCTCTTTGCTGAACCCGCTCCCGTCGAGCATAGCCATAATCAGATGGCAGACGGCTTCGCTGGCCGTTAATGTACTCCCGACATTCATAGTACAACTGATTGGTGCTCTCGACGTCATAATCTTAGGAGCTCACATGCCCAACCATTCCAATCAAAGCAAGAACGACAGCGGCAAAGAGAGACGATTCGGCTTACTTATCGGACGACCTCTGCCGACGCAGTGACAAGCCCGAACAGCCCTATCACACAGCTACCGACCTAACCATCAACTGCGCTGTCAACGTCTTTGTATATATCGAAGGTTTTTGTTAGTCGCGTTATTTTGAAAACCTCATAAATCTTCGGATTTATGTTGCAGAGCTTCAGCCGCCCGTCCCTTTCGTATATCCGTTTACTGATTCGTATCAAAAGGCCGAGAACCGCAGACGACAGGAATCGGACGTTGCCGAAATCCAGGATCATATTCATTCCGCCGGAGGCCGACTCTATCACCGACATTATGGTCTCCTGAAGGGCGCGAATGTCCATCTCCTCCAGTATCTTCTCGTCCACGAAGCTCACTATCGTTGCATTATCAGCGTATTCCACGCTTATTCTCGGCTTGTTCTGTGCCACGCCGGTCTCCTAAAAAAACTAATACCGCATTTCGCAGGTTTCGTGACTATACTGTCATTTCGACCAAGCGAAGCGAGCGGAGAAATCTATTCAAACAGCCAAATTGCATTGCCCTTATAGTCGTCCCATTTATGAAAGGCGGCACTAAATCACACGCAATCTTATGCTCAAATGCGCTCAATGTCAAGCTTTTTGCCCCTCCGGCGAAGTTTCTGGGCCTCAAGCCGCTTTCTTCACAAATGCTCCCAAGGTCGAAAATATTCTGCGAAATTCACAAATATAGCGCTTGCACAGCGAAAACTGCTTGCAATTTGCCACGAACACTCCATAATAATGCTAATGTGTTTCGTGTGCATCCCGTTCGGATGCATCGCTATGCACGAGCCCGCCAGAATGGGGCACAGAACTGATAGAGTCTCAACATGTGAAGGAGCCGAATATGAAAGTTGGCAGAACGACAGCGTATGGACTCATGGCCACGTGCTATGTTGCCGAACATCCGGAGAAGAACATCGTCTTGTCGCAGGAAATCTCCAAAGAATATGATATTCCCATCGAATACCTGCTCAAAATCCTTCAGCAGTTGGTCAAAGGAAATATTCTGCGAAGCAAGAGGGGTCCCCGAGGAGGCTTCTGGCTCGCACGGCCCGCCAACAAGATCACGATGCTTCAAATAATCGAAGCTGCTGACGGACCGATGATCAGCTACCTCAATCTCGCAGACTACACCCCGCGCGAGAAATTCAGCACTCGCGCCGACAAGATATTCAGCAAAGCGCTGGGCCTGGCGCGTGAGGTGTTTCAGAAGACAAAGCTGTCGGACCTCATCGAAGGAAAGTAAGCGCATAATCGCGCCGGCGTTTATTGAGCGTCATTGCCCGCGGCACAACTGCGATACATCCCTCGTCCCTGACGGATGCCCCGGGCGCAGTCGGTCAACAGGGAAACCGCCGCTGTGCCCTGACCCGGCGAGAAGGAGTGGCGACTAAAAAGCAAATGCACATCGGCGAATTCCAGAAATTGATTTCCACTAAATACGAGAAGCGTGACCGCGAGCGGGGCGTTGCCCGCACCTTCATGTGGTTCATCGAAGAAGTCGGCGAGCTCTCGACCGCCCTGGTCTCAGGCGATAAGGAAAACGCTAAGGAAGAATTCGCCGACGTCTTCGCCTGGCTCTGCACCCTCGCAAACATTACGGACATCGACCTCGAAAAGGCATGTCAAAAATACACCGGCGACGAGCCAAAAGGCTTCAAACCCAAATAGCACACCGGCTTCTACTGTTCGTCGGCGTGCTGAACAGCCGTATCCTCGCCGCCCGCCGCGACAAGCGCTCGGTAGAAGCGCCAGCCTAATCCGTCTATAAAGAAGACTGAAACAGTACGCCGGAATAACCGGATGATACGTCACTATCGCAAAAGCAAGCACAATCCCCCGCCACCCCCCATCTCAAACCGCTTATGCCCCCGCTTAAAGGCATCCGGAGCCGCTCGCTGCGTATAGTGACCTATACTGAACTCCGGCCAGGCGCCTCTCAATTGTCCACCAGATCGGGTTCCCCGATTTCATCAATCCGCCTTTGGCGGACTGCGACGCTCTCAATCCGCTCGGCCGCCGCGGCCTCGGCGATTCCTCCGCCGATGCCCAGCACCTTCAGCGTCTCGCGCTCCACTATAGTCCTTATCCTGTCTCTCGGAACCGTGGGCAGACTCGTATCGGCAAGCAGCTTATTGAACCCGAGCAGCGTCTCGATGCACTGCTGCGCCCTGCCCAGAGGAAACCCGCTGCCGAACAGCAGCTTGGCCATTACCCCCCGCTCGTTCGCCGCAACGACGGTATTATACACCTGCCACACACTGCTCGGCTTGACAGTCAAATCCGCATAGACGTTCGCATGTTTGGCAACCAGTGCGAAAGTCTGCTCCATAAAGGGGACCCCCATCCCGCCGATGATCATCTTCAACTCCGGAAAAGACCTCGCAACCTCGTCGAGAAGGTACGGCTGAGCGTATTCGAGGATCGCTTCGCTGGCCGAAACCGCTTCCCAGTTGTGAAAAAAGACCGGCATCCCCAGCTCCGCTGCCGATTCATAAAACCGCATCGCCCTGGTGTGAGTCGGATGAAAACCGCTCGCAGAGCAATACAGCACCGCGCCCTCCAGTCCCAGCTTTTCCTGGATAGGCCGGACATTAGCCAGGCCCACCTTATCGTTCGGCGGATTCACAACCGCAAAACCAACCATCTTGGCCTTATGCTTCTCGACGTACTCGGCCAGCCTCTTATTCACCTCCTCGCTCGATCCCTGGCCCCTGCCCAGAACAAAACACACATCCACAGTCTCCGCCGCAGCCAAATGCTCCGAAACGCCGGCATCATCAGCCGAAAAGTCTATATGCGTATGACAGTCAACTATCATCCCATTTACCCTCGATTACAACGCCCTTAGCCGTTATCGGTAAAGCAAAGCAATCTCTTTCTTGTCCATACCTCATCACACCCTGCCGGCAAGCGCCCAAACCACACCAGTCTTTCGCCCATGCTAAATAATCAATAGTAAATAGTCAATATTAAATCATAGTAAATCAGTCATAATTCACATCGCGCATATTCCGATTCAAGGCTCGCACAATGATATTCCCAAACCGGCGCATTGTCGAACGTCTGCGCGTGGCAGGCGGTCTCGCTGTGCGTTGGCCGATACGCCCGCTATTTTCCTGCCAGTTCCTCCAGCAGTCGCACTACGTATGGCTGTCCAAGCAAGTTGAATTTTGCGTTAGACTGCTGCATTCCCACCCTGATTGAGTAAGCAGTTTCAGGGAGCACCCTGAACAGGTCTTCGTCTGTCCAATCGTCGCCGATTGCCAATATGAAATCAAACGGATTGTCCGCGATGAAGCGCGTTGCAGCGGCGCCTTTGTTGACACCCCCGCATCTGACTTCGACCACTTTGCTTCCCTGTAGTATCTGGACGTCTATGTTGGCAGTGAAGTTCACCAGGTCATCTACAAGCTCCCTTGCACGCGTCGAAGCCAATTCCGGGTCGGACCGCCGGTAGTGCCAGACGACGGAGTATTCTTTTTCCTCCACGAAGGCGCCGGGCAGCCTGTGTGCGTAGGTCTGCAGTATAGGCAGAATTCCTGGTTTCCACGCGTTGTTGAGCGGTTTTAATAGCTGCCACCCCTCGTTTTTCGGTCTTGTCCAGACGCCGTGTTCGGCCACCAGGGTTGTTTCGAGCGATCCGAACCAATTCTCCATCGTGCTCTTGTCGCGCCCGCTTATCAGCACAAGGTCGGTGTGCGGTTTGGTCGAAAGCTTCTCCAGCGTCTCTGCGAGTGACCTGCTCGGTTGCGCGGCCTCCGGGTCATCGAGGAATGGGACCAGGGTTCCGTCATAATCCAGGAACAAAATTCGGCGTTGGCCTCCCGCAAAATCTCGCAGCAGCTTCTCTCTGGCTGAAGCTCCCAGGAGTCTCGATTGAAGTCTTTTATGCTGGGCCACGACTGAGGACAACTGGCCGAGAAAATCGTCCGCCCATCTGATCACGTTATAATGCTTCAAACGGTTCTGCATTATCCGGTTGCGCCGGACCTGTTCCTCGGCAGGCATATCGAGGGCTGTCTTGAGAGCGGCTGCGATTTCTTCGGTGCTATTTGGGTTTATGACGACGGCTTCAGCGAGCTCCTTTGAAGCGCCTGCCATCTCGCTAAGGATTAGAACGCCCATCTCGTTGGTCTTGCTTGCAAGGTATTCCTTCGCTATCAGGTTCATCCCGTCTCTCAATGGCGTGATCAAGGCAACGTCGCTTGCCGCATACAGTCGAACCAACGGAGCGAAAGGAATAAACCTGTATTGGTAGAGTATCGGCGTCCAGGCGGTGCTCCCGAATTTCCCATTGATCTTCCCGACCAGTTCGTCGATATGCCTCTTTATTTGTTGATAATGCTCGACACCTATGCGCGACGGAACCACCACCAGTACCAGGACTACCTTGTTTTGCCACTGCGGGTTCTTCTCGAGAAACAGCTCATAACCCTGCAGGCGCTTAACGATGCCTTTGGTGTAATCCAGCCGGTCAGCGGAGAGGACAACTTTGACATCGTTCGGCAGCTCCAAGCGGCGGTCGGCCCCGGTCTCAGTCTCCCCGACGATTGCCGCTGTGTGAAACTTCTGGAAATCGATGCCCATCGGAAGGGTGTCAACCTTCACTACTCGTTCACCCAGTGAGATACTGCCGATGTTGTGTTCATAACCCAATATCCGAAGGACGCATCGCAGGAAATACTGGGTGTAATCGTGCGTGTGGAACCCTATGAGGTCGGCTCCGAGAATGCCTTCCAGTATTTCCGCCCTCCATTTCACGGGCAACAGTCGAAATACTTCGAAGGACGGGAACGGGATGTGGAGAAAGAATCCTATGGGGAGGTTGGGTCTCTTGTCCCTCAGGAGCTTGGGAAGGAGCATAAGGTGGTAGTCGTGAATCCATACTACATCGTCGGGCTTCAGTATTTCGAGAACAGCTTCGCAGAATATCCGGCTGACGCATCTGTAGTGGGCGTAGAGCGCTTCGTCATAAACAACATAGGATGGGAAGTAGTGAAAGAGGGGCCAGATCGTCTTGTTGCAGAACCCGTGGTAGAATTTATCCATCGCCCTTTCGGTCAGGAAGACAGGATAGGCATTGAACTGGGCGAGAGCCTTTGCCTTCAGTTTTTCTCTCATCCGGTCTTCAGCAACAGGAATCCCCGGCCAGCCGACCCATACATAGTCAGACCTGGCCAACGACGACCCCCTCAGGGAGTCAAGGTAGGCGCTCAAGCCGGAGACGAGGCCCCCTGCGGTTTCCTGAAACGTTAGCTCGCCCTTTTCTTCCACAACAACAATGGGCAACCTGTTTGACACGACCAACAGACTCATTTCGTTTTTCTCCGAATGCAGGTCCCTTAATAGTATTCCAGCGGCGCTGCGGCGTCAAACAGAAATGAGTCCTACAGCGTCGAGGTTCGCGGCGGCGCAGGCAGTCAGGTTGAACCAACCCCATTCGGGCAGGAAGCCCCAACTACGGGCGTAGGGGTGATACGAGGCGCCGCCTAAGCCCTTGCACACCGGACCCGCCCGGGAGCCAATCGAGATAATCGCATGTTATCTCGCTCGGCTGCGCGGCCTTGTCGGCTTAGGCGTCTTATAGGTCGCACCGGCCCAGAGTTCGCGCCAGGTTTCTATGTAGTCGGAAATCAAGGCCGCTATCAGCGTGACCACTCCCAGGATAATCACATGATCCAGCAGCGCCGACGCTTCCACCTCGGATTTGGGGCACATCACCACGAGCGGGACAACGATCATCGAGTAGCCGGCACAATACAAAAAGCTGCCCATCCCGCGCCACCTGTCTAAGCCCTTCTGCACGCTCCTGGTCTCGGCGTCTTGCGATATCCGCCGCCTCAACCGGCCCACCGACAATTCGAGAAGCAGCTTGTCCATTCCGTCCTTTGCCAGCTTTCGCTGCTCGTTGCCTACCCACGGGTGCTTATCCTTGATAATGTGCAGATGCACTATCAGCGGGCGCCAGAATATACGGGCCAGAACACAGACATGCAGCGAATATATCAAGACACCGCAGACCGCAGCCCCGGCTGCCGCCGCCCATATTGAATAGCCGACCGCCTCCTCAGTCACCACCATCCAGACAAACAAAGTGAGAAAACCAACCACAACACACCGCAACAAGACCCCTATACGGTCAAAAGCCCGCCCGGTTGTCCCTGTCTCGCCATTCGTCCCTGCGACCATGATTGCATCCCTTTCAATGAATCCACTATTACACTGCCCACCCTTCACCCCAGTCTCAGGATTATAGCCCTTGCTCGCTGCCCTTCAAGACGTATTCGGCAGCTCGTAACAGGAATTCACAAGGCCCGATAATACGCACGCAATACCACCTTTGAGGCCAATGGACGCCGAGTTACAGACCCCATTCTTGTTTTCTCGCCCCCATCCTTGATTTGGCACATTCATTCTTGACGTCCCCGATGCGCAGAAGTATTATTATCACCAGTTCGATGCCGATACCCAAAAAAGAAAGGCTTCTGCAAAAAAGAAGAAAAGGAGAACCGACAGAATCGGCGCTAAGCATCAACCATTGAGTATCAAGAATCGAGAATCTGAAAACGAGCCGATTTTTTTTTGATTATTTCGCGGGCTCTTGCGTCTTTATGAAATGAGTTCCGCAAAATAGCGGGCACGCTTTCCTGAACTGTAGAACGGAGCAGCATTATGGATTGCCCGGTTTGTAAAAACGCTATGATAACCCTCGAACTGAAGGAAGTGGAAATCGACTACTGCATCCACTGTGGCGGAATATGGCTCGACGCCGGCGAGCTCGAGGAGCTGCTCGGCCAAGCCGACAAGGCCGCACAACTGCTCGCCTCATTCGAAACCGACCAGGACTGCACTGAGAAACAACGCAAGTGCCCTATCTGCGACAAAAAAATGCAGAAAATCATTGTCGGACAATCCCAGCCTGCACCTCTGATAGACAAATGCGCAAAGGGCGACGGACTATGGTTCGATACCGGCGAGCTCCACGACATCTTCGACCGCGCGCAACTGGACGAAAACAATAAAATCCGGGACCTCCTGGTTGATATGTTCGGCTACGATAAGAAGGATATGGCATAAGGAGTCAACTGTGAGGGGATTCACACAGGCAACAATAGCGGCGTTATTAGTTTTAGCGGCGTCCTGCCTCGGTCAAACGGCCCGTGCCGCGATGCCGCCGGACTATTCGATCCCCGTTATCGACCTGGCCAACGACACCGCTCGCCGGGTGGTAATCGACAAAGAGCCCGGCCAATATCTCGGCCACCCCACAACCGTCCTGCTCGAAGACAATAAGACGATGATAGCCGTCTATCCGAAAGGCCACGGCATAGGCGCGATTGTAATGAAACGCAGCACCGACGCCGGCCTGACATGGTCCGAACGCCTCCCAACACCCGAAAACTGGGCAACATCCAAAGAGGTCCCAACAATCCACCGCGTCATCGACAAAAAAGGCGTCAAGAGGCTGATTATGTTCTCCGGCCTATACCCGATCCGAATGGCAGTCTCACAGGACGACGGCCATAATTGGACCCCGCTAAGGCCAATCGGTGATTTCGGCGGCGTCGTCACAATGGCCTCCGTCGAGCGCCTCAAAAACGGCGACTATATCGCACTGTTCCACGACGACGGAAGATACAT
>DATEBC010000310.1:0-6280 GCA_035288065.1 Sedimentisphaerales bacterium
CGGGTCCTCGCTGTTGAGCGAGGACCCGCTTGGAGTGCCCAAGCAACCGGGCACAGAAAATGATGGCCGGCCGCCATCTCGACCGTCATGAGTATCAATCAGCCAATAGCCTGGCCGCCTCTTTCTTCCGTTCTGATGCGGATGCATTCAGGCAGGTCCAGAACGAAGATTTTGCCGTCGCCGATCTGTCCCGTTTTTGCGCCTTCAATAATCGCCTTTATCGTTCGCTCAACAAAGTCTTCGTTCACCGCTATTTCGAGTCGCACTTTTTTCAGCAGGTTCACTTCCATACCCACGCCGCGGTAAGACTCGTGATAACCCTTTTGCTGTCCGCAGCCCAGCGAGTTTGTCACGGACATTTTGAACACTTCGGCTTTGTACAATGATTGTTTAACGTCGTTGAGCTTGTATGGTTGAATGTAAGCAATAATCAGTTTCATATTAGTATCTCCTTGCGGCAAATTGCGGTCATTTATTCAGTAGTGAAAACCTGGAATCCGCTGTAGGCCTCGTTACCGTGCTCGCCGATATCCAAACCTCGCAGCTCCTCTTCACGGGAAACGCGCAGGCCGATCACACCTTTAATCACAGCCCAGGCGACTATCGATATAACGAACACGAATAGTCCGACCGAAACCACGGCAGTTAGTTGGTACCCGAGCAGCTTGAAGCCGCCGCCATAGAATAGTCCGTTGCCGGTTGCAGTGCCGGTAAGTTTGTCTTGTGCGAAGAGTCCTACGCAGATGGTTCCGAATATGCCGTTGACAAGGTGCACCGACAAGGCGCCGACCGGATCATCTAATCTCAGACGGTCGAACATCATTACCGCCAGTACGACCAGCACGCCCGCAATGAGGCCGATTAAGAGAGATGCCCCAACGCTTACAAAGGCACAGGGCGCCGTGATTGCGACGAGTCCGGCCAGACAGCCGTTGAGGGTCATACCGAGGTCGGGCTTGCCAATCAGAAGGTACGATACGAGAGTTGCGCTCATAATCGCCGCTGCGGCCGCGGTATTGGTTGTTACTGCGATGTGCCCGATTGCTACGGGGTCTGCCGCCATAGTTGAGCCGGGATTAAACCCGAACCAGCCGAACCACAACACAAATGTTCCAAGCGTTGCCAGGGACAGATTATGCCCAGGAATCGCCTTGATATTGCCGTTGTCGAATTTGCCGATTCGAGGTCCGAGCATGACAACGCCGGCCAGCGCGGCCCATCCGCCGACACTATGCACCACCGTCGAGCCGGCGAAATCGAACATCCCCAGTTTTGAGAGCCACCCGCCGCCCCAAACCCAGTGCCCAACAACAGGGTATATCAGCATTGTCATAATAAACGAGAAGACAATGAACGATACGTATTTAATTCGTTCACAAACTGCCCCTGAGACAATCGTCGCCGCGGTGCCGCAGAATACCAGCTGAAAAAAGAATTTTGCCCAGAACGGCACACCCGTCCACGAAATCGCCGAGTAAACGCCTTTGTAGGCTTCGCCCATTGCGGGTGAGTTATCCGCACCGCCGGCGAAAAACAGCCCTTTAAGCCCAATTAACCCGGTGCCGTCTCCGAACATCACACCCCATCCAACAGTCAAAAACCCCAGCGAAGATACCGCGAATACAATGAAGTTCTTCGACATAATATTCACGCAGTTCTTCGCGCGGGCAAATCCGGATTCGACTGCGGCAAAGCCGAGGTTCATAAAAAAGACCAGCATGGCCGTAATCAGAACCCACATCGTGTCCATAATCACTTTTGGTTCCATTGTTTTATTCCTTTATAAGTTAAGCATTTAGACGGTTAGAACGTATAAATCATATCCATCCCCAACGTTAGCTGGTCGTCGTCGTTACCTGCGTCAAAAGGTCTTCCGCCCCCACCAGCGTGGTCCCAACGGACCTCAGGGCGGAACCGCAGGTTCGTGAAATCTTTGGGGCGGATGTCCAGACCATAGGTTACCTCATACATATCGGCGGTGTACCCCAGGCGGGTGCCGTCATCATCACGGAAGTATTCAGCCCGCAGGGTGGAAGCCAACTGCGGGTTGTGGGTGTAGGTAAGGTAGTTGGCAACGCCCCACCACCCTGCGTCCCCACCCCCGGGCGCAGCATCCTGCTCGATGCCATAGTCAAAATTTACGGTTTGCGAAAGCTGCTCAGTCCACCGATAGGTAAGCAACAGGTCCACCAGGGTGCGGTAATCGTTGCTGTTATCCATACGTTCTGGGCCGGTAATCACGTTTATCGCATGGGACAACTTTCCATCCAGTAACGACCCGTACAGACCGAACATGTGGCTCAGGCTGCTGTTATTGTCGCTCCAGACGTCCCAACCTTTGACCAGCCCGTAATAGGCACTGAGATTATCATTGATGGGGTAATCAACCTGCACCCCCGTATGCGAGAACGGGATGGCAAAGCCAAACATGTAGCTATGCGAAAACAAGGCATTTTGGGGCGCATTAATCACTTCAGCCCCATGCGGGGTAACATATTTGCCAACCTTGAAGGTTAGGCCGTTGCCGATCGGTGCACGCAACAGGGCGTAGAATTGAACAGGGTCGAACTGTACCGTATTGTCATCGACGTTGTCTGCCAGATTCCTCTGGTGAATGAAACGGGCGTCGGAGCCATACATCAACTCGATTCTTCCGCCGATGTCGAACTCCGTGGGATCTGATGATAGTGGTCGTTCGAGATAGACCAGAAGCTGATTGAATCGGTAATCGTTGGAGCGGTCGTCGAATACCCGCCCTGCATTCATGCGGTCTGAGGGGCTGTCAAAATTGAAGGTATAACTTTGTGCGACCCAACCACCAAACTTTAAGTGCAGATCATCAAATATCAACTTTCTTAACCAAACGTCTTCAGGCTGCACGCCAGATGGAACCGGCTCACTGACTGTGGCTTCTGCGGAGCCGCACAATCCGCCTGAGATCAACAGGCCCAACAAACCGGTTCGAATCCATTCACGAATAGTCTTTCTTCTCATATCTGAATCCTTTTCTATTCACGAATACTTCTTCTCATATCTGAATGCTTTACTGACATGCGTAATAGAGCAATTATCGTGCCACGAATGGAAATATGCTCGTAAGTCCTTGTTTTACAAGAGGATAAGTCTCGTGAAGTTCTTGCGGCATCGAATGATGTTGCGACAATTACGTAGTATTATTTCTCCCAAAGACAAATATGTGCCAATACCGCACCAAGTTTTCCGTCCGCGAGGGTTCGCAGGTTCAGGGGTAAGATATTGGCGCACAAGGCGTAAACGCTTATAGGTGCAGGCGTTATAGCAATTGACCCTGAAATGCGCTCTTGCTATATTACGTATATGTAATATTTTCTTGACAGCCATACAATTATGTCGTATGATTGTGTTTGAAATCAGTGAAGTGACCAGGAGCGCATCGATATGGTTAGAAAAAGCTCAAGTTTGCAGCATGAAGAGACGGCAGAGTCGTCGCGTCACGTGCAGGAGTTGAAGACGCTTTACAGGATCAGCCAGATACTCGCGGCGGGTATGCGGCAGAGACAGGCGCTTGCCGAGGTGATGGATGCACTGGATAATGATTTGGGTATGAACAGAGGGACGGTGACGTTATTAGGGCCTGACAGCGCCGAGATAAAGATTGACGTGGCGCACAATATCTCGCAGGAGAAGAGCCGCAAGGTGCGGTATCGAATCGGCGAGGGAGTGACAGGCAAGGTCATGCAGACGGGCAAGGCGATAATTGTGCCCAAGGTGTCGCAGGAGCCGTCGTTTCTTAACCACTTTGAGCGAAGGAGCACCGCCGAAGGCGAGACGAGCTTTATATGCGTGCCGATTTCTATCGGACAAGACGTGATTGGGACGATTTCGATGGATCGGCTTTTCGACGAATCGTTATCGCTGGATGAGGATATGCGGGTCCTGAGCATTGTCGCGAGCATGATCGCCAATGATGTCAAGGCGCGGCGGGAGGCTGCTATTCGACAGCAGCAGCTCGAGGATGAAAACATCAGGCTCCGCCATGAATTGCAGGACAGATTCCGGCCTGAGAATATAACCGGCAATTCGAGTAGTATGCGCGACGTGTATCAGCAGATTCACCAGGTTGCCGGCAGCGATACGACGGTGCTTATTCGCGGCGAATCCGGCACGGGCAAGGAGCTGGTTGCACACGCGATTCACTACTCCAGCCGGCGAAGCAAAGGGCCGTTCATAAAGGTAAACTGTGCGGCCCTGAATGAGAATCTCTTGGAGAGCGAGCTGTTCGGGCACGAGAAGGGGGCTTTCACGGGGGCAATACAGAGCAGAAAGGGTCGGCTGGAAGAGGCCGACGGCGGAACGTTGTTCCTGGATGAGATAGGCGATTTTACGTCGGTTACGCAGGTCAAGCTCCTGAGAGTGCTGCAGGAGCGGCAGTTCGAGCGGGTCGGGAGCAATCAGACGCTGAAGACGAACGCGAGGATTGTCGCCGCCACGAATCGCAATTTGGAGGATGCGGTCGATGAGGGCTGCTTTCGACAGGACCTTTACTATCGGATAAATGTGTTCGAGATTTTCCTTCCTCCTTTACGCGAGCGCAAGGACGATATTCTGCTCTTGGCGGATTTCTTCGTCGAGCAGTACGCCAAGAAGATGGGCAAGGACGTTCGGCGGATCAGCACGCCTGCGATCAATATGATGGTGGCGTATCACTGGCCCGGAAATGTGCGGGAGCTGGAAAACTGTATCGAGAGAGCGATTCTGTTGAGCACCGACGGCGTAATACACGGGCATCATCTGCCGCCGACGCTGCAAACATCCGACGCTTCGGATACCATCGGGACCGGGTCGCTCAAGGAAAGGGTGTATCTGTTCGAGCGGGATATTATCGTCGATGCCCTGAAGCGGTGTGACGGGAACGCAGCCGCTGCAGCTCGCGATTTGAGGACTACGCCGCGAATTATGGGGTACAAAGTCAAGGACCTGGGGATTGACTACAGACGCTACCGCAGGAGAAAGGGAATTTAATCACTCCGTTAAGGATGATTCTGTGCGTTGTCATTGCGAGTCCCTTAGGGACGTGGCAATCTCTGGTGTTCGGGTCCGCCTCTGGCGGAAGATTGCCGCGTCGGGCCCCTGGGGCCAGGCTCTGCGGCCTCCTCGCAATGACACCTACTAATTCGATTTTGACCGGCTATTCAGCGGTTCGCCGTTGCCCGATAATGCCGAATACGACATCCGGCATCTGCAATCAGCCCGGCGTCTTGAAGCGTGCATCCAGCTTGAAGAGCTTTGTCATCGGAAGGTTCAGGACGGCTGCGCGCTCCAGCGACAGGGCGGAGCGAATTTCTTCCAAGATGTTTGCGATGCGCCGGCTATCGGCTGCAATAACGGTGAACCATATATTGAATTGGTCGTTTCGCAGATAGCTGTGTGTCACTTCCGGGTATTTCCCGACGACCTGTGCCGCCTCGTCCACACGCTCGGCGGGGACGCTGATTGCCGCCAAAGTGCTCGAATAGCCGAGCTTCCGCGAGTCAAGACTGGTCCCCATCCGACGAATCACGCCCTCTTGCACAAGTCTTCGCACCCTCTCCCAAAGCTCATCGCCGGGAATCTCCAATCTCTCTGCAAGAACGTCATAAGGTCTTTCGCTCAGCGGAAATTCATTCTGCAACGCATCAAGTATTCGATGATCCAGTTCGTCCATACTGCTTTATCACTTTCAGCAGAGTCCGCCGGAGGCCGCGGAACCACCGGGCCAATCCGGCGGCTTCTATTCGTGTCACCGCAAGGAGCCCCTGGGGCTTAGCGCCTTGGGGGTCTCTCGGCCATGTTTATCAGATATGTGCTGAGCAGCCGAACTCCGAACCCAGTCGAGCCTTCGCCGGCCGATTCGGTGGGCTTGGTGAATATGTCCGTTCCTGCGATATCCAGATGCGCCCAGGCAGTATCTCCGACAAACTGTCCGAGGAAGGCCGCGGCGGTGCAGGCGCCTCCCCACTTGCCGCCGATATTTCGCAAATCCGCAATCTTACTTTTCATCTCCTTTGCATACTCATCGCCGCTGGGCATGTGCCAGACCTTCTCGCCGGAATCATCCGACGCCTTTTGCAACTGCTCTATTAGCTTATCGTCGTTGCCGAACAGCCCGGCCTTGTAATTGCCCAACGCCACCATACACGCCCCCGTCAGCGTCGCAATATCGATAACGACATCGCATTTCCGCTCGACCGCCCATGCCAATCCATCGCAAAGTATTATCCTGCCCTCGGCGTCGGTATTGAGCACCTCGACGGTCTTGCCG
>DATEBC010000311.1:0-6463 GCA_035288065.1 Sedimentisphaerales bacterium
TCGTCAAAATCGGAAACGATGGCTTCGACCTCGGCGCCCAGCGCCGACCAATCGACAAAAACGACCTCCCCGCCGCCCTCAAATTCCTCCAAATCTATAAATCCAAGGCCGCCGCCACCCCCGTAAGCCCCCAGGTTCATCCTGGGGGTTCCTCCGGAGGCCCCCTCGCCCACGCCGTCTTAAAATCCGAAATCGCCAAATCCGGCGATTATTACCTTACGGGCGATAGATACAGAAGTTTTGAACATCATAAGGTAAGCACGTGGCCTGTCGTAGAACTGGGAGAAGTTTGCAAAATATATCAACCTGAAACAATAACCTCAAAAGAAATAAAATCAGAAGGTTCATACAAAGTATTCGGAGCAAATGGTGTCATAGGTTTCTACGAAAAATATAATCACGAAAATCCGGAAGTTTTGATTACCTGCCGCGGTGCAACTTGCGGAACTATAAATTTATCTGAGCCAAAATGCTGGATTACCGGAAATGCCATGGTTGTTTCACCTTTGGATAACCGAATAAACAAAATATATTTATATTATCTGCTTAAAGCGAGCGACCTATCTTCGGTAATTTCGGGAACAGCGCAGCCACAAATTACTAGGATTCCTCTTTCACCTTTCAAAATCCCCCTTCCTCCTCTCGAAGTTCAGGAAAAAATCGTCGCCGAGATCGACGGCTACCAAAAAATCATCGACGCCGCCCGACAAATCACCCAAGCCTACAAACCCACAATCAAAATCAACCCCAACTGGCCTATGGTCGAATTAGAAGGATTGACTGATATTGTGACAGGCAAATTGGATTCTAACAAAGCCGTCCCAAATGGGAAGTATCCCTTTTTCACCTGTTCAAAAGAAATCTTGAACATAGATGATTACGCTTTTGATTGTGAGGCATTGCTGCTCGCTGGAAATAATGCTGCTGGTGTATTTGATATCAAATATTATAAAGGAAAATTCAATGCCTACCAAAGAACTTATGTGATTACAGTTAATCGGAATAGTATTGCCAAAATTGACTATCAATTTTTGCGTTATCAACTTGAACAGCATTTAGAGCTTTTAAAGCGGAAATCCATTGGAAGCAGCACAAGATATTTGACTATAGGAATGATCAATACTCTGCAAATAGCCACACCTCCGTTGTCCGACCAAAAGCAGATTGTCGAAAGAATCGAGGAAGAGCAGAAAATCATCAACGAAAACAAAAAACTCATCGAAATCTTCCAAAACAAAATCTCCGCCGCCATTTCCGCCCTCTGGGCCTAAACCCCCCCTCCGCCTTCCGTCTCCCGCCGTCCTGGTGCCCCAGCATCCTGATACCCACATCCCGGTCCCCTGTTCCCCGGGTAACCCTCACCTTCTTCGTGTGAATTCGTGGAATTTGTGGTTAATCCCCTTAGACTCGATAGGATGGCCTTCAGCCCATACTGCCTGCCATCTGTCTTCTGTCCTCCGCCCTCCGCTTTCTGGCTCCCGTCTTCTGTCTCCTGTATTCTGTATTCTCCATTTCCTACTAATTGAGTAGAGTATAAAAAAGCGCACTGTTTCACACATTTTTGAACAAAATGCGCGAGTTCTTGATCATTTTCATTCAATTCCCATCTGTTTCCGGCCACTTTCTGACCATTTTTGAGGTCATTTTTTCTTGCCTATTTTACCCAGACCGCACAACCTAACCCCACCACCCCCATTCCCGACCCAATATCCAAGGCCCACCAAAAAAGCATCCTGAAATTACCGCGCAAAACCCGGATTCTTAGCTTTCTCCGCCCGTTGACTACTTTGTTGGTAGGCATTCAAAGCGCACTGTTCAGCACATCTACCAATGACAATTCCTATTTGACAACCCATTTCACATCTCCTTTAATGTCCCTGTCAATGCCGGTTTAACCCGGCAGGAGACTCGCCGTTTTCTCCGGGCAGTTGGCAAAGAGGTGCAACTATGGAAGAGAAGATATGATGCCCAGGCTGATTAGCTTCTTAGGGCTGTGGGTGATGTTGCTGCTGGCATGGCTGCCTTGTTCGGACTAACAGTGAATTCCGATTCGAGACCCTCGCTGGCGCCGGCGAGGTGAGGCCGGTAACGTTTTTGTCGTTCGTTTTGAAACCCCTGCGAACCGACTTTGTCCGGCCTGCGTAGATATTACAGGAGCCAGATGATTGGCTCTGGGCCGGCGAAGATGCAGCTATGAACACTGGTTATGGCGTACAAAAGAATCAGAGGAATTCCGGGCTTGGTATATGTGCCGGAGCCGGATGAACGAGGCAGCAAGCACAATTGTAAGGACTGCTTCTGCTGTCAGTGGTGCAGCGACGGCAGGTGCCGGTTGTGTTTGAAGAGCCGGACTTGCAGGAAGAAAAAATAGGCGCCCAAATCGTATTTCATCGTAGCGCTGCCTTTTCTTCAATCAGTGTCACTATCTACAATGTTATATGAATGACAAGCGTCCGACATTACAGGCATACCCGACAAACAGTATTGCCCCAGCGGAAGATGCTCGGTTTTTCCACCTCTCCTATATCACTTTACGTGCATCAGCAAGAGGAGCAAATATGTCACAACCAGGGAGAGCAGGGGGCTGACCACCCAAAGCGTGAAGATTTTTCTAACAACCTGGTGCGTCGCGATAAACTTGTGTCCCTTGCTTACACTTCCTATACCCATAATGGAGACGGCGCCCAACATAACCATTGGCTCCGGCGCGCCAAAGGCCGATGACAAGAGGAGGAGACTGGCGATAATTATTCCATTGACGGCTGCGCCGAGCAGGCCGATGCCGGTTATCTCCTGTCCGACGGTGTGAAGTATTTTTCGAAAGAGCAGCCCGCCAACGCCGAAGAACGGCCCAATCAGGAGAATGCCCATATTCTCGGTTACGATATCAGCGGCGACCAAGGGGCCAACTGCGTTGGCTACATTGTTGGACCCGATGGAATAGGCTACATAGCATCCTGTCAGAACCACAAACACCTTGAGCAATCGCTGGTGCTTGTTGATCCAGGGCCTGCCCTCAAACGGAAATAGCATTTTGGCGAGGATGTATGTCAGAATATAGGCCACAACAGGCAAGGCAACCCAAAAGGAAAAGACCATCGCCAAAGTGGCAAGATATAGTTGCCTGAAATACAACCCGACACTTATCAGGGAAAATACGGTCACTGATGAAGTAGAGACTGAGACCCGGCAAAGGTTGGCTATAAACAGGCTTGTTGTCGCTGAGAGAAGAATGACAAACGCGACTTTTGTGTTGATAAACTCCTGGGATACGATTCCATCGCTGACAGTTCCGACCACTCTGTCGCCGCTGAGAAAGGCTCCGAGCAAGACGAATATTCCAAAGAGAAGGGCGGCGTGGCGCCGCCCGACGGCCTTGGTTCCGAATGGCGCGGCAAATGCGGGCGACATTCCGCTGCCCCCCATATTTATTGCAAATAACACGGCAAGCGTCACAGCGAGAAAACTCATGTCTAAGCCTACCCTTGTCGCCCAGGCGGCCTCTTATGGGAATCAATCAAGGACCATAAGGTATCATATAACCACCGAAGGACTTTGCCGATCATAGCATCAACAACGCCTGTTTCCGATATTAAGCATTATAGGGAATAAGAAGCACTCTGTCAAGTCAGATAATTACGGCACAATAGGCATATTGAGTCGTTCAAGGGATGTGCCGCCGCGCTTGCAATGAATGGCCCTGCCATCTTGCGCTGCGAGGGGAAGACCTATAACATACGCCGGAGGCGTTCGATTTCCTTGAAAACTTGCAGGTACATTCTGATTCCGGAGAATAACACGAGCAGGCTTCAATTCTGGACGATGATGAGATGAAGAGAAGTATGCTATAATGTTCCTTTTGCTTGTTGTTCTGCCTGTTCGGAAATGGTTGGTCATTCTGTGCGAAGATTATTGATTGCAGTCTCGGCGGCACTGTTGATTGGCGGGGTGTGCGCACTGCTCGTGAAGCGCCAGTGGGTCAATCAGCCACTTAAGGAAGATATATTCACAGTGGACGCGAATACTGCATTGCCGGAAGATCAACCGCTTGACGCAGCGGTAAAGGCGATAATTGCCGGCGCGTCGTCTGTTAAAGAGTATGGGCGGATCGTAGTTGATTATCCGTTTGAAGGCTCAGTATTTCCGCCGGAGATTGTCTCGCCCAGATTTCTCTGGCATGATGACGCCAAGGGCGCAGGGCTTTGGCTTGTGGACGTTTCTTTCGATACGAGTCCGCATCACATATACGCGCTTACGTCGGGACGGCTGCCCGAACGGCGAATCGATCTGGATGCGGTGAGTCCTGCTAATGAATATTATAAACCGAGCGGCTATGATCTATCAGCAAGGGCGTGGTCGCCGGATGAGGCGACGTGGGGGCTTATCAAGGCAAGCTCAATCAAGGGGCCTGCGACAGTCACTATCCTTGGGCTGAGCGGCGGCGATTTGAAAGTCTTGTCTCGCGCTGCTGTTAGGATCAGGACGTCGAGAGACAGTGTCGGCGCTCCAATCTTCTACCGCGATGTGCCGCTTATGCCTTCAAAGACGAGCAAAGGCGAGATAAAACCTCTTGCACAGGGCGCATTGCCTCTGATCTCATGGCGTTTGCGTGACATCTCGAAGGCGTCGGCCCCGGTGGTGCTCAGGGATATGCCCACGTGCGGGAGCTGCCATTCTTTTTCGCGGGACGGGAAGGTCCTTGCGATGGATATGGACGGTCCGCAGGGGGACAAGGGCGCCTACGCCATCACTGAGGTTAAGAAGGATATTGTGATTACGTCGGATGACATAATTAGCTGGAGCTCATACGATGGAGCTGTAAAAGGCCAGAAGACTCTCGGCCTATTCTCTCAGGTCTCTCCGGACGCCAGGTACGTCATCAGCACGTTGAATGAATCCGTGTTTGTGGCGAATTACCCGGATTTCCGATTTCTCCAGTCGTTCTATCCTACAAGGGGGATTCTTGTAGTATATGACAGGAGTACGGGGCAGATGAATGCGCTTCGGGGAGCTAATGACGCTGATTATGTTCACGCGAACGGCTGCTGGAGTCCGGACGGCGAGAAAATTGTGTTTTCAAAGGCTCGTGCGAAGGACAAGTATGAGAGCGAGGCGATGCCGACACAAGTCGGCGACGCGAGAGAGACGTTCATACAATACGATCTTTGCGTTATTCCGTTCAACGGCGGCAAGGGTGGCGCCCCGAAGCCTTTGGAAGGCGCCTCGAACAACGGGATGAGCAATTCATTCGCCCGGTACTCGCCTGACGGGAAATGGATCGTCTTTGTGCAGTCGGAGAAGGGGCAGTTGACGCGGCCGGACAGCAAGCTGTATATCATTCCGGCTGAAGGCGGCAAGGCGCGCCTGATGAACTGCAATCTCGCGGTGATGAATTCGTGGCATAGTTTTTCTCCCAACGGACGATGGATGGTGTTTTCCTCGAAAGGTTTTTCCCCGTTCACGCAGATGTTCCTAACGCATATCGACGAAGACGGGAGCGACAGCCCGCCGATCCTTATACCCAATTCGACGGCGGACAATAGGGCGGTTAATATACCCGAGTTTCTGAACAATTCGCCTGATGCGATTGCCTCGATCAGCGCGCCTACTCATGAGTCGTATCGCCATTTCAAGACGGCGCAGGAGCTGCGCGACAAGGGCCAATATGCGGAGGCTCTTGCCGAATTGGAGAAGTCCCTGCGGGTAAACGAATTTTACGCCAAGGCGCATAATGACAAAGGCTGTATTTTGTTCAAGACCGGGGACGCTAATGAGGCGGCTCTGTGTTTTAAGAAGGCGATTGAGCTTGATCCTGATTACGGAATGCCTCTCGGCAACCTCGGTTCTGTTCTTCAATCTCAGGGAAGGCTTGATGAGGCTGCGGGTTATTACAAGGAGGCATTGGAGCTTGACCCCAGTCTCGTTGATGCTCATTTCAATTATGCCAACATACTGAGGGTGCAGGGCAAGCTTGATGAGGCCATTGTCCATTATCGCTATGCCGTCGTTCTTCAGCCGGCCTTTGCCGAGGGTTACTGCAACCTCGGGATCGCACTGCTGCAAAAGGGCATGATAGCCGATGCGATGGAGAGCCTGCAGAAGGCGCTTGATGCCAATCCGGATTATGCGGCGGCACACCACAATCTTGGATTAGCGATGGCGAGACAAGGGGACATGGAGGGCGCGGCCACGCACCTGATGCGCTGCGTTGAACTGGCGCCGGAGAATCCCTTTGCACACTACGATCTTGCTCGGGTTTTTCACGCCAAGAAAGAGTACGATTCTGCAAACAAACATTACATGGAGACTCTTCGCATCAGGCCTGATTATCTCAGAGCGCGTATGGGAATTGCCGACGTGCTGTACAGGCAGGGACGCCTCCCGCAGGCAGTTGAAGAGTATTGTGCGGTCTTGCGGAAGCAGGGGGAAGATACGGCGGCCCTCAACGCGCTGGCGTGGATAC
>DATEBC010000312.1:0-3025 GCA_035288065.1 Sedimentisphaerales bacterium
CGTCTCCTTCGCCGTCGAGACAGCCCCAACGACGTAATCCGTGTCAGGCAGCTCGCCGCGAAACGTGCGTATGCCCTGGCACTGCTTCTCCATCGCCTCGAAGAACATCGCGTTCGTCGCCACAACAAGCTGCGGATACGCCCACTTCTCGTTCCACTCCTTCACAATGCCGCTGATCTCAACGCTCGGAGGATGATTGTCCACCCCATTGTGTATATACCGCATCACGCTGAACGGAGTATCCTCCTTCTGCATCGCCTCAAGCATTCCCGGAAGATTGTCCAGCACATACTCATACGAATGCGGCCCGGTTGCATCTTTGAAGAACCCGTAGCTTCCCTGGTAATACACCAGCACACTCTCCCCATCCGGCCCCTCCCAGCGAAACGCCTCCGGCCTGCCGTGACGCAATACCGCCGATTCATCCCAGAAAGTATGGATGTCGTTCCTGCCCCACTCGAAATATGTCGGCATACCAGCAAAAAAATACCTCACCCCGGCCCCGGCAAGAACCGTCGGCAATCCCCAGCTCAAACCAGGCACATCAGTTATCGAGCCTGTCTGTATCCTCCCGCCCATCATCCGATTGAACCGAAACGATGGGTACATCAAGCGAATAAGCTCCTCATGACCGCAAAGACCGCTTATCTCATTGCCGAAAAGAGCGCCAATCTCGATCCTGCCTTCTCTGACGTACTTCGCAAACTTATCAATCACGTTCTTCGGCCTGTGCTCGACGAAATGCTTCAAGGACCATGTCCCCTCCACGGTGTATCGATACTTCGACTCATCGGGCAAACCCGCCGTCTGCTCGCAAAACCGAATCACGTCCTCGTAAAACCCATCGTACTTATTCAGAACGTTCGCAATCGTATCGGTATAGCCGAGGTCGTGATGGGTAATCGGAACGACATAGACTTTCCAATGCCGTTGAGGCTGCCACATCATCTTTTGCTGAGCCGCCGCGTCATTGCCGACCCTAACAACGAACTCCGCCTCGGTCGCAGCTATAATCTCAGGCACATAAACCTGCACTTTAGCCTTGCCCTTCGCAATATTGCCGAGACCCGTGCTCCTTTGCCGCGTGCCGAGCTTTATCTCCACCTTCACTTCGCTAAGCTCCGACGTGCTCTCAAGCTCAATCTCGGCAACCTGCAGAAGAGATCCTTGCTCCCTGACAAATAAGACCGTAGGCTCGACCGATATCAAGCGCAACGGCCCGCCGGTTTGACCTTCTCTGGACGGGGATTCCTGCCCCTCCTCTGCCCGAACAGCCCCAAATACAATCACAGCAGCCGCCATGCAAACAAAAATAAAGCGGCCATACTCCTCCAACCTCGTCGCGTTCCTAATACCTGACTTGCTCATAAATGCCTCCTTGCATACGAAAAAACAAGGCTCCTGCAATTTCCCGGAAACCAAAGGGAAAAACATTCGCATCAATTATACGCAATTGCCGCCGCACTGCAAGGGCTTTTCCCTTGACTTCTCTCGGCGAATAGGATAAACTGATAATGTGCGCAGGGATGCGCCGCGAGGAAGGTCCGCATCCGTTCTTGCGGCAGTGCCTTTCAACACTTGGTTTTGTGGTACTCGTCATTGCGAGGAGGCCGAAGGCCGACGTGGCAATCTCCTACCCATCGCTCGCCTCGGCGCAGCCGGGAAGGTGGAGGTTGCTGCGGTGCAGAAGCGCCTCCTATAAATGGCGATTACCCGTCAATACAGGAGGATGTGAGATGAAACGTGCGCTTCTCTTGACAATTTTGTTCGCAGCCGCCCCGATTGTAACCAGGGCTTATGCCGCAGATTTGCTCCTCAGACTCGGGCCCGAAGAGCTGGTCCAGGCCGGCGGTGCAGATATCAGCGTGCTCGGATACTCGGTCCCCTCGCTCGCCGACTGGGATAACGACGGCCTCAATGACCTGATCGTCGGCGAGGGCAGCGGCAGCTACGCAGGCAAGGTCCGCGTATATATCAACACAGGCGCCGCATCCGAGCCGCAGTTCAGCGCCTATTTCTACGCCCAGGCCAACGGCGCCGACCTCACCTGCCCGGGTTCCGGCTGTCTGGGCTGTTTCCCGCGCGTGGTCTATTGGGACGACGATGTAAAAAAGGACCTCCTCATCGGCCTGGCCGATGGGAAGGTCAAGCTCTTTCTGAATATCGGCACGGACGAAAATCCGGCGTTTGACGCCGGGACGTTCCTGCAGGTTGGCCCGCCCGGATCGAAGGCCAACATCGGCGTAGGAGCTCGGGCTACACCCTCTGCTGTGGACTGGAACAGCGACGGCAAAAAAGACCTCGTCGTCGGGGCGCTTGACGCCAAAATACATCTCTTTATCAACGAGGGAACAGATACGGCGCCGGACTTCCGCGTACAGACCTTTGCTCAGGCCAACGGCTCCGACCTGCTCGTACCCCCTAGCCGTTCGAGTCCCGACGTCCTCGATCTGGACGGCGATGCCAAAAAAGACATCCTCACGGGCAATTACAACGGCGAGCTCTTTTTCTACAGCAACACAGGCTCCGACGCCGAGCCGAACTTCGCCGGCTACGAGTCTGTTGAATCCGACGGCGTCCCGATAGACCTGGCGGGCACGCCGCGCTCCAGGCCCTTCGTCTGCGACTGGACCGGCGACGGCTACCCGGACGTCCTCATCGGCGCAGGCGACGGCAAAATCCATCTCTATCAGAGTATCCCCCAGCCAGGCGATACGGACAAAGACTACGACGTCGAGGGCGACGACTTCGCAGCCTTCGCTCTATATTGGGGCGCAACAGACTGCGGCTATTGCAGCGGAGCGGACTTCTTCGACGACGACAAAATAGACATGCTCGACGTCCTGACATTAGCCCAACACTGGCTCGAAGGCTGCGAATAACAAACAACCAACCTCTTGGCAACCAGGCCGGCCCTGTGCAAACAAGCCGCGAGCGTGAGCTTGTCCCTCAGGGGCGACCGGGTGAAAACGACCAACAGGCCGCCAGCGTGACCTTGTCCCTCAGGGGCTTGTCCCATAGGGAC
>DATEBC010000313.1:0-2656 GCA_035288065.1 Sedimentisphaerales bacterium
GCATCGCAGGGGCTTTTGCACTGCTTAGCATGTCGATGAGCATACCCCGGCCCGGCGGCAGGGGTAAGGTTACTTCGTGGTCGTTCTGCGTGGTCCAGAAGGCGACTGCCTTGCGGTCGCCTTTTTTGAGCAGAAAGACAAAGTCATTCTCGCTTGCCGGCTCCAGGCGTTTCTCGATGCGGTAACCGGCGAGGTTCTTCGACAGCACCGTCGCGGCTGTGTAGGCGGCCTTGGGCGACAGATCATGCATTACGGTTCCGAAGTGGTGCTCTCGCTCATCCGGGTTGGCGCCGTCGTTTTTCCAGTCGTACCAAATACTGACGGGCACTTCCTGGTAGAGGTTGATCAGGAATTCTCTAACGAGGAATCGGGCCTGTATCTCGTCGGAAAGGCGGGCCTTGTCCCAGTTTATGTTGGAATAGCCCCACTCGCCTGAGATGATGGGGATTTTCTTGTCTGTGGGTGCGTAGCGTTTAATCAATTCGCGGAGGCGGGCATAGTCGGCGATTACGGTCTCCGGCGGCTGCGGGCGATATGGATGGACGCTCAAGACATCGATCCATTGGAGCAGGCCGTTCTTGAAACAAGCCTCGATCCAGTCGAATGGGATTGTTGATGTGGCCGGTGCGACGACAAGGCCGGATGGGTCGGCCTGTTTGACGAGTTGTGCGGTCGCTTCGACGAGCTTGCAGTAGTCATCGACTCCGGGCTGGGGCGTCCAGAACTGCTTAATGTTCGGCTCGTTCCAGACCTCCCAGAGGATGCCCTTGCCTTTGTATCTTGCTGCGGCGGCCTGGGCGAATGCGGCAAAGGCCTTTCGTCCTTCTTCTGTACGGACGGACTGTTCGGATTCGTAGAGGCGGTTGCTGTAGTCGAGGATGTAGAGGATGCGGATGCCGCGCTTAGTGCAGCCTGCGGTGAGTGCGTCGTAGCCGGTCCGCTCGAAGTTGTATGCACCTTTTTCCCGCTCGATACCGCCCCAGCCCAAGTCCATTCGGATGAATTTGAAGCCGCCGTCGCGGATCAAGTCAAGGTCTGCGGGATCGCCGGTGAAATGGATATTGACGCCGAAGCCGTTGGGAACGGCCAGTTCCGGCAGTGGAATTGCAGCGACAGCAGGAATGACCGCTACGCACAGGAAAAAGAGGAATCCACTTACTACGCGGTACAAGGCCATAGACTTTGGAGCCATCATAGTTTACCTGCCTTTCGTGATCTGGTTGTGCCAGTTGTCTCTGTACATATCGCCAACGGAATGAATTATGCCTGCCAAGATGGGTAATGTCAAACGCGAAGGTCGCATTTGCCGGGTTGCGGCCGTAGCGCTCCGCCAAGATCGAGACTATGGGCATCATCGTAAGGCGTTTCGTGGCCGGACCAGGTTCTATCTTTCGAAGGGTATGAGATTGCCACGTCGGCCTTCGGCCTCCTCGCAATGACGAAGCCCACGAAATCAAGTCTGACTGACAGCTTAGTAGGTCGATGGGCTTTTCTCCTGTTGGGATGAACCGGAAAATCGCGAAATTTCAATCAAATGCGCAGGGGTTTGGAAGTAAAAGTTGGAAATTTGAAAACTTTTTTTATTCTTTCGGCGGCAAAGAGTTAGCGTGATCAGGGTGACAAAAAAATCGTGAATTTTCGACTCAAAGGCGCAGGTTCGCCCAATTGCAGAGGGGCGTCATTTTTTTGGCGTCCGGCAGTTGAAAGCTAAAAGTTGAGACGGAGCTGAGTATGGGATTTGAACTCGATATCTTCAAGAGGACCGGTGAAGACGAACTTGCGGCGGATTATGTTGAGTGGCTTGTTGACGAACACTCGGTGAATATCCAGCGGCATTTCGGCAGGCTCTGGGAGTATTATGCCAACCCGATGGTTGAGGCCGGCGGGCTGGGGGCTTGTGAGAGAAAGGTTAGCGAATCCGGACGGTGCTATGTCCAAGCCCAGGAATATGGGCTGCCTGCGAGGATAACGGGGCTGCTGCAGTTAGCGAACGCGGGGGCGCTGGGCGCCAGGCCTGTCAAAGATATTCAGCGAAAAGAAGTGGTTATCGAAAACGATATTGCGTGGCGAATAAATGCGGCGGTCGATTTTCTTTTCGGCAAGCCGATAAGCATTGTTTCCAGATCGCCGGAGAAGCCAAAGCGTGCAAAAATTGAATCGGTCTTAAAGGCACTGTTCGCGGCTAACGGCGGGATCAGCTTCTTTCAGGATATGGCGGTGCTCGGAAGCGTCTATGGCTTTGTCGATTGTTTCGTCAGGCCTGGCGACGAGATCATCGCACGCACACCTCCCTCCTCCTATCACCAAACTCGCTCGGGCGATGCCGCGGTGTCGCGGGCATCTTGCCCGCGGACCGAGGGCGGGACGCCCTCGACACCCAGCGGCAAGTTCGACGAGGTGCTGCAATTGGCGGAGTCGATCGGCCTTGAATTGGTCGAGGCGCCGAGGGCACTGCCTGTCCTGGATGAAGATGACTACAAGATTATCAGGTACTACGTGCAGCATTTTGTGCAGAAGAGAAATGCTCTGAGCCGGAAGAGTTCGTTTCTGTCGCGGATATTGACGGGCGGCAGAGGGGGCATTGATACGCGGGCGGCGGTTTCGGTGACGGAGATTACTTCGGCTTACGGCTGGCAGAGGTATGAGGATAAGACCC
>DATEBC010000314.1:0-4350 GCA_035288065.1 Sedimentisphaerales bacterium
TGCCGATTTGGAGGGAAACCGAGAGGGTTCTAATTCCGAACGGAAAGCTGGCGATAGTTACTCCGATAATGCCGATCCCGAAAAAGATTATCAATGATAGCCATACGCGCCACCTTAAGAATATCAATAATGATATTGAGAGTTCTATTCTCCAGAATATCCCTAAGCTGCAAAGGTTCAGCTTATACGTATGGCAAAAGCAGACTTCCGTGAAGATGTTTGGGAGCTACCCTTACCCGCCGAATATTTATGAGGACAACACGATTGAATTCATAAATGTTTACGTGAAAGCCGGTGCGCCTCCCGGCATTCCCAAAGAGGCAAAGGAGCCGAGCGAACTGACGCAAGAGGAGTGGCGCAATCTCGCGATGCAGGTATGGCCTATATATCCTGAGGATGTGCAAAGGGCGGGAGGTCACCCGGCGCCCTTCCCGGTTGTCCTTCCGCAGCGGTTGATAATGATGTACACGTTCAAAGAATGTCCCGCCTCGGATTTCGAAGGGGACATCGTGCTCGACATGTTCAATGGCGCTGGGGCAACGTGCGTAGCCGCCAGGGCGCTCGGGCGGAAGTGGATTGGAATCGATCTTCACCCAGGTTACTGCGAGATAGCCCGAAATCGCGTCAAACATGAGCCGGTCGATCCCCACAGGATTTTGCTGGAGCCGGTGAAAGTGCGAGGAGCCGAGAACGCCAGGCAGCTCGCCCTGTTTACAGAATCTACCGACCAGAAGTATGCCGATAAGACAGATAACCTTGTTTCCTGATTTAACCTTGTCCTTGAGGATGGCGATGGCTATAGCGTGGTAGTATATTGGTCCGGACTATGAGCAAAAGTGTTCACAAAAACTTGCTGCCCAAATATATGTTGCCCGGCGGGCTTGAATCGGATTTGGAGCGACTCAATCCGTGGTGGCGCGGCAAGCCGCAGCCTCAGTTGCCGCCCGTCCGCCGTTGGGCTTTCCCTGTTGCCATGCAGAGGCTTCAAGCCGGATTGACAAAAATTACCGTCCTGAGAGGACCACGACAGGTCGGAAAAAGCACACTAATCGGACAAATCATAGAGACTTTGCTGGCCAAGGGAGTCCCTCCAAAATGGATCTTCCTTGTTCAGTTTGACGAACTGCCGGCATTACTTGGCGTTGAGGAACCTATTCTTCGCCTTTCCGACTGGTTTGAAAAGACCATTTTGGGCAAGACGTTCAATGAGGCGGCAAGGGCCGGGCAGCCGGCTTATCTCTTTCTCGACGAGGTTCAAAATCTCGACAATTGGGCTCCCCAACTGAAATTCCTGGTTGACAGCAGCGACGTGCGGGTGATGGTTACCGGCAGTTCCGCCCTGAGAATCGAGCAGGGGCGGGACAGCCTTGCGGGCCGGATTAGCGATTTGGAGATGGGGCCTTTGTTCCTGCGGGAGATACTCGAAATCCTCGGAGACGGGCCAATCCAACCGTGTCTGCCCTTCAATGGGCTTGCCGCGCTCGGAAGAAAGGATTTCTGGCTCGATGCCAGAGCGTTTGGACGCAAGCATCATCAAAAACGGGACAAGGGTTTTAAGGCCTTCTCAGAGAGAGGCGCCTATCCTGTTGCCCATAAGGCCAAACAACCCTGGGATGAACTTGCAGACCATTTGACCCAGACCGTGATCCTCAGAGCCATACAGCACGACTTACGATCAGGTCCGAAGGGAAGAAAAAGAGATGAGCACCTTCTAAAAGAGGTTTTCAGATTGGCCTGTCGGTATATCGGACAATCGCCGAGGCAGAGTCTTTACCTCGATGAGGTCAAACGAGCGATGAATGCCAACATCGGGTGGCAGCGAGTATTGACCTATCTGAAGTTCCTCGACCAGACGCTCCTTATCAGACTGATAGAACCGTTGGAATTGAGACTCAAGAGGCGCCGAGGGCCATCCAAACTGTGCCTGTGTGACCATGCCCTTCGTGCGGCGTGGCTGCAGGAAGTTATTCCTCTTGACGAGAACGGTCTGAAGCAATGCCCACATCTGCGGGATTTGGCGGGGCACATTGCTGAAAGCACAGTGGGCTATTTCTTCAAATCTCTCACTAATCTTGACGTGGCTCATTTCCCCGAGCGAGGACCTGAACCGGAAGTGGATTTTGTGCTTACCGTAGGGGAGCAGCGTGTTCCAATTGAGGTGAAATACCGCTCTGTCATAACCTGGCAGGACAGCCGAGGACTGCGCAGCTTCATCGAAAAAAGCGTGTACAACGCTCCTTTTGGAATTATGGTGACTCAAACCGACGACGCTGTTATTGATGACCCTCGAATAGTCTCAATTTCGCTTCCGTCTCTTCTCTTGATGCGATGAAGGATCGCGGCGCAGGCAATTGCGAACAATGTAACGGCCCACACGGTTCATTTGAGAGGTGCTTATGGAATTAGAGAACCAAAATCTGCCGGAAGTAACAATCAAGGCGTTCATTCTCGGTATCGTACTTTCGGCGGTGCTGGCGGCGGCGAATGCCTATCTGGGCCTCTTCGCCGGGATGACCGTATCGGCATCCATCCCCGCCGCCGTCGTCTCGATGGCTTTCCTGAAGCTCTTCAAGCACAGCAACATCCTTGAAAACAACAATGCCCAGACGGCTGCATCATCCGGCGAGGCCGTCGCTGCGGGGGCCATATTCACTCTGCCGGCGCTGATTATACTCGGCGCCTGGCAGAGCTTCGACTACAAGTGGGTCACCATCATCGCCGTCTTCGGAGGCGCGCTGGGCGTACTATTCACCATTCCACTGCGCCGCTCTCTCATCGTCGAGAAGAAGCTCTGCTACCCCGAAGGCATAGCAACAGCCCAGGTCCTCCAGGCCGGTCAGGAGGGCGGCAGGGGCGTTTTGTGCATCGCCAAAGCCGCGCTCGCCGGCGCCCTGTTCAAGGCCGGGGCCGGAGCCATCGGCCTCTGGCCCCAAGCCGTCGAAGGGGCAAAGGGAATCGCCGGCTCACTGCTCTATTTCGGCTCCAACCTTAGCCCGGCCCTGCTTTCGGTCGGATACATAGTCGGCCTCAATATCGCTGTTCTGATATTCATCGGCGGGGCGTGCAACTGGCTGGTTGCGATACCTATCTGCGCAAGGCTCGGCGACTGGCCTGTGCATCCCCAGGGGCACGAATTGGCCGGTCAGGCAATATCGGCCCTGGAGTACGCCGCTCGATTGTGGTCAACAAAGACACGCTATCTCGGCGTCGGAGCCATGTTAGTGGGGGGGCTGTGGACAATTTTTCACATGCGGGCGTCCCTGTTGAGCGGGATAACCGGCGGGCTGAAGGCATATCGTGATATGACCGTGGATCACGTTGAGATTCCGAGGACCGAGAAAGATATACCGATGAAGTGGGTCCTGGTCCTTATAGTTGGTTCGATTGTCCCCTTGTTCCTCTTGTATCAGGTGTTTGTCCGCGACGTCTATGTGTCCCTTGCAATGGCGGCGATTATGCTCGTAGCGGGCTTCATATTCTCCGCCGTGGCAGGTTATATGGCGGGCTTGGTGGGGTCCTCCAACAACCCCATATCCGGAGTAACGATTGCCACGCTCGTGGTCTCCTCGCTGCTCTTACTGCTGCTGATGGGAAAAGATGCGCCAAACGGACCGTCCGCCGCCATTATCATCGGCAGCGTGATATGCTGCGCAGCGGCGATTGCCGGCGACAATATGCAGGACCTCAAGACCGGCTATATCCTCGGCGCCACACCCTGGAAACAGCAGTTGGTCAACCTCGCCGGTTCGGTCGCCGGCGCACTGGTAATTGCCCCGGTAATGACGCTCCTTCTTAAAGCCTACGGCTTTGAAGGCCAGCCCGGCGCCGGCCCAAACGCGCTGCCCGCGCCGCAGGCCAATTTGATGGCCTCCGTCGCTAAAGGCGTCTTCAGGGGCGACCTGCCGTGGAATTACGTCTATGCCGGAATGGCAGTGGGCGTCTGCGTGATTGCCCTCGACCTCTACCTCCAGAGAAAAGGCAGCTCATTCCGCACCCCGGTGCTCGCGGTGGCAATAGGGTTCTATCTGCCGTTCGAGCTGTCCGTCCCTATCTTCGCCGGCGGACTCATTCACCACGCCCTCAAGCTGTATAACGAGCGCCGCAACGCCAGCGCCGAAGAGGTCGAAGGCTCCAGCCGGAACGGCCTGCTCTTCGCCTCCGGCCTAATCACCGGCGAGGCCCTCATGGGCATCATCATAGCAATTCCCATCGTTATCCTCGCCAAAAAGAACATATCCCTGCCGCTTATCAAAGATATGCCCTTCGGCTCCACCCTCGGCATCGTCTTGCTGCTCGCCGTGGCCTACTGGCTCTACGCCACCGCAAAACAAAAATGAAAAACACCTAATT
>DATEBC010000315.1:0-3121 GCA_035288065.1 Sedimentisphaerales bacterium
CGCGAAGAAGGACGATACTTCGCCGGTGATTTATCACCTCGTCGGCAAGGACGTCGAGGCGTACTATGACGACGGGCTTAGGCTAATCCTGCGGGGCGACATAGGGGAAGGTTCCTGTGGCGTCCGCTTCGAGGGGACCGAGGGCTGGATAGAGGTGGACGATTCCGGCAATATCGACGTTCACCCAGAATCGCTGCGGTCAAAACGCAACCTCGGCAAGGGCTATCCGGTGGACGACCACGTGAGGGATTTTCTCAACTGCTTCAAGTCGCGCAGGCAGCCGGCCGCCCCGGCAGAGGGGGCGCACCGCTCGATCACCGCGTGCCACGCCGCCAATATATGTCGGCGGCTCGGCAGAACCGTCAAATGGGACCCCATTAAGGAAGAATTCATCGGTGATGAACAGGCCAATAGAATGGCGTCAAGGGCTTATCGTCAGCCGTGGAGGCTGTGAAGCATCTTTATGAAAAGCTTAGCAGGGTGGATTGGCAATGAGTTCTGCAAAATTGCAGAAGCCTTGATTGGCAGGACAAGGAGAACACAATGAATCGTAACCGTTTAATTTCTGCGTTGGTGATACTGATCTCTATGATTGCACCAGGGCCGGTATGGGCCGATACCGATACCGTCGATACCGAGATACTCGCCGCCACAAAGGCAGGGCCCGCAGAATTGAAGAACCTCGAGCTGCGAGCCATAGAGACAATCAAAGGCGATGCGCCGACGATGGAGAAAGACCACGCCTGCCGAATACTGCGCGTAATCGGCTCAACCGATTCCATTGACGCGCTGGCGGCATTGCTCGCTGACGAAGAACTCTCGCATATAGCCCGCTATGCACTGGAGTATATGCGCTATCCCGAAGCGGACAAGGCGCTGCGCGATGCGCTCGGCAAGACTGCCGGCAAGGTCAAGGTCGGAATTATCAATTCGCTTGCCATGCGGGAGGAGAAACAAAACGTCGAGACTTTGACGCCATTGCTCAAAGATGCCGACGTCGAGATTGCGGGCGCCGCAGCCTGGGCGCTGGGCCGCACCGCATCGCCGCAGGCGGTCGCCGCCCTCTCCAAATGTTACGCGGATGCGAATGAGAAGATGCGCGCCGCCGCCGCCGACGGGTTGCTCAATGCCGCCCACCGCCTGGTCGCCAAAGGCAGCTTGCCCGAAGCGCTTGCGATCTATAAACAGCTTAACCAGGCAGATGCCCCCGAACACGTTCGCATAGGGGCCTTTGCGGGGACGATCGAGGCCCAGCCGGATAAGGCCGTCGCCATGCTCACCCAAGCAATCCGAAGCAGCGACTGGAAGATAAGAGGCATGGCCATCGATATGATTGTTACGCTCAAAGGCCAGGGCGTCACCGAACGCTTCGCCGCCGACCTCGACAAGCTGGACGCCTCTACCCAGGTGCTCATGATGGGCGCACTCGTCGCCCGCGGCGAAAAGCAGCCGCTCAGGCCCGTCATAACAAAGGCCGTATCCAGCTCGAACACAGAGCTGCGTGCGCTGGCCATCAAATCGCTCGGAGATATCGGCGATGACGCTTCGGTGAGAGTACTGGTCAACGTAATAGAGACCGGCAAGAACGATGATGACAAAAACCTCGCGGCATCGAGCCTGAGAAGGCTGCCGGGCAAGAACATAAACGCTGAAATCATCAAATCCATGAAAACGAGCGCCGCCCACAGCAAAATCAAATTGATTGAGATTCTGCGCGACCGCGATGCTTCAGAAACCGTTGATGAGTTGTTGGCCGCAGCTTCGGACAAGGATGCTGACGTCCGCACGGCTGCTTTCAAAGCGCTCGCCGATTTGGCCGGGCCCCAGCACCAGAATGCACTCATCAAATTACTGGTGAACCTCAAAGGAGACCAGGGCCGAGCCGAAGCCGAACGCGCCCTTATAGCGGTTTCTCGAAAGCTCGATAAAGAAACAGGCACAGAGCCGGTACTCGCAGTGCTCGATTCATCAACGGATGCTAAATGCTCTCTGCTGCGCGTCCTCGGCGGGATCGGGAATACAGGAGGGTTTACGGTAGTCCGCCAGGCCCTTAAAGACAATAATCCCGCAGTTCGCGATGTCGCCGTCCGCACCCTGGCCGACTGGCCCCCTGGGGGCTGGCCCGATGCCACGGCAGCGCGTACACTGCTCGAAATCTTCCAAACGACCTCAGACAGAACGCATCGCACAGTGGCGCTTCGCGGATGTGTCCGGCAGCTTGGTCTGGTGACACTACCTTCTTCAGATATGCTCGGTATTTGCAGCGAGTTAATGAACGGCGCAAATCGGCCTGAAGAAAAGAAGCTGGTCCTTTCTTGCCTGGCCGGCTCGGCAGATCAGGGTGCGATAAGCATTGTTGAGCCTTTCCTCGCCGACGATGAAGTAAGGGCCGAGGCCGAGCTTGCAATGCTCGCCGTTGTGCGAAATATGACCGGACCGGCCCCAGCCAAGGCCAAAGCAGCCGCACAGAGCCTGCGCAATAAATCAAAGAACGAAACGGTAAAAAAAGAGGCCGAAGCAATCATAAGCCTCATCGGCAAGTTCGAGGACTATGTAATGGCCTGGCAGGTCTCCGGCCCGTATTCAAAGCCTTTCGCCGATCCGTTTGAAACGGCCTTTGAGCCTGAGACAGCCGATGCAGAAGCTGCTGAATGGAAGATACTGCCGATCAGCCGGACCGCCGACCGGCCCTGGATGTTCGACCTCGATGCGGCTGTCGGAGGCCAGAACAAGGCTGGCTATGTCCGCACTTATGTCCATTCCAACGACGAGCAACCCGCAAGAATCGAATTCGCAACCGACGACGGCAACAAGCTCTGGCTCAACGGCAGCCTCGTCCACGCTGATAGTGCCGGCGGCGCCGCCACGCCCGGCGAGCATAAAGTCAACGTGACATTGCAAAAAGGATGGAACGCCATTTTGCTCAAGGTTACGCAATCCACCGGACCGTGGCAGTTCTGCTTGGCGATCCGAAAACCCAACGGCGACAAACTCGAAGGCCTAAGCATCCAACCCGCCAAACCAACAAAATAGCGCCGCGTTTCACAAATACTGCGGCCGTGAGATTGCGGCGGCCCCAGGGGCCTCGCAATAACGCCTAAAAATCTCAATAATGGTTATT
>DATEBC010000316.1:0-2782 GCA_035288065.1 Sedimentisphaerales bacterium
TAACGGTATCCCCTATCACCTCAACGCTGCGCACTCGCTTTCATCCTCGGCCCGATGACGAGTTGAGTTCGTGGACTTTTTCCTGGAGCCACAGGTTGACCAGGGTGTGAGGCGAGATGCCCCTTTCTTTGGCTGCTCGGCGAATGGTCTGCGACAGTCCCTTTTCGATACCGTAGAAGGACTCATCGGATTCTAAGCGGACATCCGCCCGGGCGGAGCGGGTCTTATCCCAGAAATCAGACAGGTCGTGCGTATCCCAGAAATCGCCGATTGCGGCGTAGGTTCTGGCCTTGGAGATGCTGCTTTTTCTGCTGCTATTTCTTTTCATATCGCCTTCTTTCTGCAACAGTCATATCACGAGCCGTGAGAATCAACATGCGCTGGTCTGTCTTGTGGACGAAGAACACAACCACGTACCGACCAGCCTTGGTCCGTCCCAACGCTGCGTAAACATTTTCGTCCTGCCGATGGCCTTTCTCGACGAACCGGAACATGACATGTCCCTGAAAAATCTGGCGGACTTCCTCTTGGGAAACACCGTGCTTTGTGCCGATCTTCTCAACGATAGAATCCAGCCAAACAATTCCCCTTATTTTCATAATCGTCTATTCTACCCTGCACAGGGCCGGTTGTCAATATCCGGTGCACACGAGCGGGCAGGGTTCAGCCCATGCTGTTATGGGCCTGACCGCTCTACGCTAAACGCTGTGCGCTCATTATAAGTCGAGTTTTTCGCGGAGGTGGTTTTTCAGTTGGTCTGTTGAGATTCTTATCTGCTCCATGGAGTCTCGGTCGCGGAGGGTTACGGTTTTGTCCTCGAGGGTTTGGCCGTCGATGGTGACGCAGAATGGGGTGCCGGCTTCATCCTGTCTGCGGTAGCGCCTGCCTATCGCGCCTTTTTCATCGTAGAAGCAGTTGAAGCGTTTCTTTAGGTCGTCGTAGATGCTGCGCGCGATCTCCGGCATGCCGTCCTTCTTCACTAATGGGAAGACGGCGACCTTGACCGGGGCCAGGGCGGGATGGAATCGCAGGAGGTTCCGCGTCTCTCCGCGGACCTCTTCCTCGTCGTAGGCATCGACGAGGAATGCCAGGGCGCTGCGGTCGATACCTGCAGATGGCTCGATGACGTAGGGGATATAGCGTTTTTTCTGCTGGTCGTCGAAGTAGGAAAGCGGGCCGGACTGATACTCCTCGGCCTCGTCGGCCAGCTCAATTTTGGTGATGTCCCCATCGCTTTCGTACCATTTGTTGAGGGTCCTCATACCTCGCTGGTGCTGGCGGAGGTCGAAATCGGTGCGGTTGGCGATGCCTTCGAGCTCCTGCCAGTCGCCCGAGCCTAAGGGGAATTTGTATTCGACATCGACGCAGCCCTTGGCGTAGTGGGCAAGCTCATCGCTTTCGTGCTCGCGGAAGCGGATGTTTTCCTTCTTCAGGCCCAAATTGAGGTACCAGTTGAATCGGGCCTCTTTCCAGTGCTCGAACCATTCATCGTCGGTTCCAGGCTCGCAGAAGAATTCAAGCTCGGCCTGCTCGAATTCGCGGGTGCGGAAGATGAATGCCTTGGTCGTCACCTCGTTGCGGAAGCTCTTGCCGATCTGGGCGATGCCGAAGGGAATCTTCACGCGGGTAGTATCGACGACGTTTTTGAAATTGGCGAAGATGCCCTGCGCCGTCTCCGGGCGAAGGTACATTGTCATCGAGTCGTCGATATTGGCGCCCATCTGCGTCTCGAACATCAATTTGAATGGCATCGGCTCGGTGAATTGGCCGACGGCGCCGCAATTGGGGCATACCTTACCGGATAAATCGTGTGCCTTTGCCTGGGCCGCGTCGATGGAGACGTGCTCTGCATGTTGGCCGGCCTGGTCTGCGTCCCCCTCGGCTGCGCTCGGGGCAGGCTTGTCTTCGAGGTGATCGACGCGGGTCCTCGTGTTGCACTTCTTACATTCTGCGATCAGGTCGGCGAACTTGTCGGCGTGGCCTGATGATTTCCAGACCATCGGGTGCATCAGGATCGAGCAATCGAGGCCGACGACGTCGTCGCGCATCTGGACGACGTTTCTCCACCAGGCCTTCTTGACGTTGTTCTTGAGTTCGACGCCGAGCGGTCCGTAGTCGTAGCAGCTCGCCAGCCCGCCGTAGATTTCACTGGACTGGAATATGAAGCCTCGCCGCTTGCAGAGCGATACGATATCGTCGAGTTTCGTGATCTTAGCCATAACCACTAATCTTTCCTAATTTATGTCTCAATTCATTATTGCTGTTTCTGTTGTGATTTTTTGAATTCAAGGAACTGGATATTCTGGCGCATCTTGTCGGCGTTTTCTTTCTGTTTTGTCTGCGACATATCATCGAGAGCCTTCTTTGCCGCCTTGATTGCGTTGTCGAACTGGCCCAGTTTATCATAGGTCTGAATCAACTTATCGTGGCACTCGATATTCGCCGGGTCCAAATCGGCGGCTTTTTTGAAGCTCTCAGCAGCCTGTTGGAATTCGTCCTTGATAATTGATATGTCACCGAGTCTGAGGTGGGCCTTTGCGGATCCGGAGCCGCCGGCCGGAATATCGCGATAGGCTTGAGCTGCAAGGCCCAACTGCTCATGGGCCTCGGTCATTTTGTTTGATTTTGCCAGGAAGGTGGCGAATTCGTAGCGGAAATCGGCGATTTCATCGGCGGGGGCCTGGCTGCAGCCGCGTTCAAGCGCGGTGCGATATACCTCTATTGCCTCATTCGTTCGCCGGCTGTCCGCAAAGATGCGGGCCATCACTCCGTATGCCCTCAG
>DATEBC010000317.1:0-7159 GCA_035288065.1 Sedimentisphaerales bacterium
CTGGGGCGACCACGGCAGAGGACTGCCCCGCGCCAAACGATGGCTATACGACTCCGGCCTGAGAGTCCCGCTAATTATTCGAGTGCCCGAAAAATGGCGCAAGCTCGTCCTGCCCGGCAATCCCGACGGCCCCACGGGCCAGGCCCTCAAGCCGGGCTCGGTCAACGGCGACCTTGTCGCCTTCATCGATTTCGCACCTACAATGCTCTCATTGGCGGGCATAAATATACCCGACCACATCCAGGGCCGGGCATTCTTAGGCGCGCAAAAGGCCAAGCCGCGAGACTATATCTACGCCGCACGCGACCGAATGGACGAGACCTACGACCTGATCCGAGCGGTGCGCGACAAGCGCTATAAGTACATCCGCAACTACATGTCTCACGTTACCCGCGGCCAGGATATCGAGTACATGAACGAGATGCCCACAATGCAGGAGATGCGCCGGCTGAACGCCGAAGGCAAACTAAAAGGTCCGCAGCTACAGTACTTTGAGCCGACAAAACCGGTCGAGGAGCTATACGACTGCCGAAACGACCCACACGAGGTCAACAATCTCGCAGGCGACAAGAAATACCAAAAGATTCTCGAACGAATGCGGAAGGCCCACGAGCAATGGGTGATAGAAACCGGCGACATCGGCCTGATTCCCGAATCCGAATTCGACGAAATCAAACGCCCCGTCGGCCAATACCAAACAACCGCCGACCCCGTATTCTGGGCCGCCGACCAAACGCACATCGGCGTCGCCTCGCCAACTCCCGGCGCCTCGGTAGTCTATCGCACCGGGCCGAGCGTCTGGAAGCTCTACAGCGAACCGGTCGGCCTAAGCCCCGGCCAGACACTCCGCGCAAGGGCCTGCCGAATCGGATTCAAAGATAGCGCAGAGGTGACATTCAAGATCGGCGACAAAATCGCCGCCAAGTCCCCGGAGATAAAACAGGCAGACCCCGATCACTGGCGCAGCAAAGTCGCCCCCGAAACCTTCGTACCGGGCGGTATGCTCCAACGGCTCCGCAAGATAAAGGCACTCGATGGCCGGGGCGAAAAGGCAATCCTCCAATACACAGAAGCAATCAACGACGAATACGCCCCCGTCCGCTACTGGGCGGCGGTAGGCCTGCACACATCCTGCGAATCGCAGGCGCAAAGGGAATCCGCCGTCGATGCACTGCTGAAAAAGCTCGACGACCCCTCACCGGTCGTTCGAGTCGCAGCAGCGCACGCACTTTGCGACTGGGCCCATGATGAACAGGCACTGCCCGTCTTAGCCGATGCGCTCGAGGATAATAACGCCAAGGCGCGCCTCTACGCCGTCACCGCCCTGAGCAAGATAGGCCCCAAGGCGCGCCCCGTTCTGCCCCGGATAGAAGCCGCGCTAAAAGACAGTGATGAATACGTGCAGAGAGTAGCAAGAACAACGATAAAACGCCTCTAAAACAACCGAGCCTAAGAACGGCGGTAAACAGAAATGAATATGAAAAGGTTCATTACATGCGTACTGATCGTCTCGACCATTTTCTTTATTTTCCCTATCATGGTCTATGGCTTATTTATGAGGTTTTTTCAGTTAGTTCCGCCAACCGGTTTTGGGGCGATGGATTTGTTGATATTGATTCCAAGCACTCTATTGGGAGGATTTGTTTTTGTTCTAATATTTTTCCTGGCTCAGGGATCAAAACTTGGACAGAATGGATTGCTTTATGGGCTTTTATGGCTTCTCGGATTTAGCGTTGTTAGTGAGGTTGGATTCTGGGTCGTGTTTCAATATAGTCCAATTATGATGGCAGCGGGGATAGCCTCGGGGCTTTGTCATCTAATAAACGGCGTTATTGTTGAAAGGTTGGGCAGACCGACCGCCAAATGAATCAGTTCATGTAGAGGAACTCAAAATGGGCAGGCAGTTAGTGATCTGCATTTCATACGTTATTTGTTTTGGGGCAACTGCGGTTTCACAGACCGGCAAGGCAGATGAGCTTGTGTCTAATCCGACCTTTCGACCTTCGGCGGCAAGCGAACTGCCGCAGGACTGGGCCGTCTGGAAGCCAATATGGGAGCCGGCGGCCTGCAGCATCGAGTGCGCCAAGAAGGGCCTTCTGCTCGAAGGCAAAGACCCTTATGCAGTCGGCGGCGTCACCCAGGAGATAAAGAGCATCAAACCCGGTCAGGCATACGCAATCGAAGCAGCCTGCGAATTCCACAACATCCCGACCCCATATCAATCGGTCCTGGTCCGTCTCTATTGGCTGCGCGCGGGCAAAGCCTTGCATCCGGCCGGGATGCTCGTCAAAGGCCCGGCCATCGAAGGCAATACCGGGAATTTCGACGATGTCCTCGTCGCCCCTGAAAACGCCGACGCCGCCCGCATTTCGCTCGAAGTCAAGTGGCCCCGCGGCGGCTCGATCCTCTTCAAGCAGGCCGGTATGCATCCAACCACAAAACCCGGCCCACGAAAAGTCAAGGTCGGCACCGTGTTCCTGCGCCCGCGCAACAGCACGCCTGAGAAGAATATGGTCCTCTGGTGCGAGCAAATCGACGCAGCCGGCAAGCTCGGCCTCGACATCGTCTGCCTCGGCGAAGTCATCCAGAGCGTCGGCACGTCGGCCACGATACTCGATTGCGCCCAGCCGATACCCGGCCCCGCCACCGAGCAGTTGGGCCGCGCCGCCAAGAAGAACAACATCTACGTAGTTGCCGGCATCAATGAGAAGGTCGGCGATGTCGTTTACAATACCGGCGTCCTCATCGACCGCAAAGGCAACCTCGCCGGCAAGTATCGAAAGGTCCATCTGCCCCGCGAGGAGTGGAAGGAGGGCGTTCGGCCCGGCGACCAATACCCCGTCTTCGAGACCGACTTCGGCAAGGTCGCCATTCAAATCTGTTACGACTGGTTCTTCCCCGAACCCGAATCAATCTTCGCACTAAAAGGCGCAGAGATAATCTTCGCACCCACATGGGGCAACACCCTGCCCGACGCCGACGGATGCGTCAACGGCGAAACCACGTTCCGAGTCCGCGCCCGCGACAACGGAGTCTATATGGTCCCATGCGTCTATGACGGCAACAGCATGGTAATAGACCCAATGGGAAGAATCCTCGCAACAAGCAACGGCAAAACAGGCGTCTTCTGGGCCGAGATCGACCTCAACGAAAGAGAGCCGCTCGACTGGGTAGGCTACTGGCGAGCAATAGCCCCGCTCCACAGAATGCCTGAGACATACGCACCCTTGCTGGAAACCGACAAGAAAGCTACACCTTCCTCACCGCTATCGTATGGATCTGCCTCTTATCCTTAATGTACTTGCGTTCGTAGTTAGTCCCCGTGATTTCCTCTGGTCCCGCGTCGGCGGTCGGCGCGAAATCAATCTTCTCGAGCTTGTCGCCGAACGCGCCGATCACTTCCTGCATAACCTCGAAATACTCCCCATGGTCCGTCGCAATTCTGATCTGTCCCCCACTCTTCAGACATCGCAAAAGCTCCTCCATGTTCGCAGGCGATACAAACCTTCTCTTATGGTGACGTTTCTTCGGCCAAGGGTCGGGAAAGTAAATATGGAAGCAGTCCACCGATTCGTCGGCCACATGCTCAGCTATAAAGGAGGCCGCATCCGTCCGGATTATGCGGACGTTGCCAAGATCCCAACGCCCAATCCGATCTACGGCATACCGGTAGTATTTCCGCGCCCGTTCAATACCAACAAAATTGGCCTGGCCATCTCTTCGTGCCTGGTTTAGCAGGAACGTCCCCTTACCCGCACCAACCTCAATGTGGACCGGGCCTTCGCGTCCGAAAACATCCCCAAAGTCGAGCCGACCGGCCAAGTCTGCCGCATTAAGTGACACCGAAGCATAGTCTCTTAGAATCCTGCGCATCTGTTAAATTAGGCACTTAGTATGCGTCAAATAAAAAGGGCACTGTTCTACTTCTCTATTATACGCCAATCACGCTATTGCAGCGACCCCCAAATTGCCTTTACCCGTTTGCCACGCTCGTTTTGCAGCTAAAGTTCACTCCCGTAGTATGCGATAAAAATTCTGAACCGGCAATTGGCCCAAGCGTATAAATAATAGGACTCGAAGCGCGTAAGCCAAGGAAGGACGTAGTAAAATGATTCTCCAATTGGTTAGATCGCGTCGCAAACAGGTTCTCATAGATGTGGACACGCAGAAAGACTTCCTTTTAGCCACCGGCAAGGTCTGCATCAGGAACCATCGCAGGGTGCTGGGACATATTCGAAGAATCATGGCCTGGGCCAGATCCAGAGGCGTCCCAATTATCTCACTTGCCGAGGTCCACCCAAACAACAACGGTGACAGCGAATATGACTACTGTATGGACGGAACGGAGGGACAGAGAAAGATTCGCTACACCCTCGTGGACAACCGCATCAGCTTCCCGGCAGACGGAAATACCGACTTGCCACGGGACATGCTCAGACTATACAAACAGATAATTCTGCACAAGAGATGCGTCGATCCCTTCCAGGAACCCAGGATCGACCGCCTCCTCAGTGAAGTCAGGGCCAATGAGTTTATCATCATCGGCTCCACCGCTGAAGGGGCCGTTAAAGCCACCGCCCTGGGATTGCTCCAGAGAGGAAACAATGTCACCGTCGTCGCCGATGCCGTCGGATGCCAGAACAAAAGGGAAGCCAAACTCGCGCTGAGAAAAGTCGAAGCAAAGGGCGCAAAGCTCGTAGAGGCAAAGAGGATCGCAGGCGTCTCACACCTGCGCCATATCGGCATCTGCGATTGCGAGAGCTGCCGGGGCCTCACAAGAAAGACATCGATGCATCTCAAAGAAGTAATCTAAAAGACCGCCCTATTCGTCCGGCTCGGAATCCGATTTCCGCGAATTCGGCGGCGAAAAATGCGATATCACGCCGCAAACCACACCCGTAAGAACAAGGGCGACCCCGATTAGCATCATGACAACCGGAAGCACAGTCCCCGCACTCGGCTCGGTTGCGGCAAAGACAAACGCCGTCAATGCAACCAATATCCCCAGCAAGAGCAGCTTGTTGCCCAACGGATGAATCAAGCAGACAATCAAAAAACTCAACCCAAGGCACACTATCGCCGAAAAAGCAAACACCCCAAACGCCATATCCTCGCCGATAAGCCCCAAAATCAGATTCTCCATAACGCATCTCTTCGTAAAATCTAAAAAACCACTGCCAACCGGACACAAAAAACTCGCATCACCCCGAAACGCTGCCCTCAACCATTCTAACCGCCGCAAACCCAAAAAGTCAAACGCAACTTCAGCCCCCATTTCAACACACCCGCCAATGTCATTACTGCACAAGCAGAAATCCATATTTAGCCCACAGTTTTACTGCGGTTCAAAAACGTCACAATCTCTCGAAGATTCTGAAAAAAATGGCACGGTTCAATTGTGGGTGGCAACCTCCCCCCAGGGGGGATGACAAAGCTCCAAGAGCGGTGCAACCATCCCCATCCCCATCCCCAGGGGATGAGGATGCCAGACCCTATCGAGCCACAAACAATATGGCCCGATATCCGACTTACTTGAACCATGCCAAAAAAAACGGATTTTTTCAAGTAACGTTTAACCCTCCGTCTGCATCCTAATGCACGACGAAATTGGTGAAAGTGCACATACTAAGCGTCAGGATGGGTATGGTGCGTCAGCAACAGGTTATTAGTGCAAAAGCCCCTCAGCCGGCGGGGGCCCCTACCGGGTTCACGCTCACAGAGCTTCTCGTGGCGGTCGCCGTTATTGTGCTGCTAATGGCGATATTGGTCCCCGCCCTGCAGCGGGTGAGAAGGCAGGCCGGGGCCGTCGTCTGCCAATCAAACCTCAGGCAGTGGGCCCTGATATATACCGCCTACACCGACGATTACGACGGAAAGTTCTGGCGCACATACGAACCCGAAACAGAACGGCCGGGCTTCTGGGTCGCAAAGCTCGCCTCATACTACAAGGATTCGAACGACCTGCTCTTATGTCCCCTCGCAGCCACGGCCCAGATAGCCGTGCCTGAATCAGACTGGAACGCAGACGTATTCGGCGATAGCGGCGGCACTTTCTCCGCATGGCGGCTTTGGTACTACAACGTGCGCGGCGAAGGACCCATATATACCGGAAGCTACGCTCACAACCACTTCGCTATGGACAATTCCCCCCACCCGGATTGCCGAACCCAGGCATACCCGGATTCCTTCTATTGGCAAACGCGCCACACAAAAGACCAGGCCAATGTTCCGCTGCTGACCGACGGGCCTTGGATTGAGGCTACCCACATCGACCCAAACTGCCCGCCCCCCGACACCGAAACAATCATTGCCCTTCGCGCCCAGACCTTCGATTCCTGCATAAGCCGCCATGATGCCGAAATCAACGCCCTGTTCATGGATTCACACGCCGCCAAAATCGGCCTAAAACAGCTCTGGACCCTCAAGTGGCACCGACAATTCGACACCGCAGGACCATGGACAACGGCAGGGGGGGTAAAACCAACCGACTGGCCAAAATGGCTGAGAGCCTCCAAAGATTATTGAAAGCTTCTCCTTTAATCGTTCACGCATAGAATACAGCGTTTTTACGTCATTGCGAGGCCTTTAGGCCGAAGCAATCTCATTCTCTTGGCGATATTAGACTGCTTCGCTGCGCTCGCAGTGACAAAAATGCGGTTTCTCTGTGAACGCTTACCTCCTCCTTAATTCTTCTATTCTCTTGGTTGGAAATCGTTGAAATTCGATTCGATGGTCCGTATCATAGCCATCACAGCGCCGGAAACACGGACGTGTCGTTTTGTCCAAGCGGCGCAAAAAATGACCGTCGAATGCTCTGTTGAAAACCTGGCGGACTGTCATTTCGAGCGAGCCGAAGGCGAGCCGAGAAATCTGTTTTTTTAATAGATTCCTCGACTTCGGCCCTATGGGCCTCCGCTCGGAATGACGTAAACCGGGGTTTTTCAACAGAGGAGCTGGCGAATCAAACCAGACAATTGTCTCAGGAGGCGACTATGAGTTCCGGACGATGCCCCCTGCACTGTAATGCCCTTCACAATTGCACAAGGCGCGAATTCCTTCGCAGCTCGGCGGGCCTGCTGGCCGCGCCGGCCCTGGTGGCCGGGTGCGCATCCTCTGCAAGAAGCCCTATGGCAGCAGCGCAGAAGCCTATCCGACCCTG
>DATEBC010000318.1:0-9827 GCA_035288065.1 Sedimentisphaerales bacterium
CAAGAGCGACTCAATGGCAGCGCAACCGTAACCAAGAACTGGACCAAATCTGGGCATCATACGAGCAGCAACGCAAACACGATGCGCTGGTGCAGGAAATAGACCAGCTAAACCGGCAGGTCCAACAAGGCCAAGAGGACCAGCGAGAAAGGCTGCGTGACCTGGAAAGGCAGGTCCAATCCCTCGAATGGGAAATCCGGAGCAGATGAACGATTCAGAGTGGGAGAAAACCATCCGCAGAGATTTTTTGCAGATATAGGCGGGCGGGGCCGGACGGCCTATCCCTCTGCCCTTTTTAGCCTATCTCTGTGTCAAGCCTTATCCCCTGAAAACCACTTGTTTTTCGACCAGAATAAAGGATTCCTGCCATTTTTCCCCAAAAACTCATATAAATTTTGAGGCGGCTTAACCCCCCATCTTGACACCCACAGGCTTCATATCCGCCCCACCTACACCCTGCCGTACCCCCCCGATTTTGCTTGACTCAAACAGGCCAAAGTGCTACACTTTATCACAGCAAGGAGGCCGTCCGTTTTTCACGCTCAAACAGCAGGATGCTGAGGGTTGTTGGCAGATTGTGGTTTGTTCAGGAGAGGCTACAACGATAGGCGTGCGCTGCCCGTCTGGGGTAGTACACCTTAATCTACAGGAGCTATTGTCTTATGAACAGAAATCAGAAGATAATCTTATGGCTTGGGGTAATGGCGTTTGTCGCGGCAGGCCTATTTCCGCCTTGGTTTTACGAGGATAGTAACCGTAACCGTGGCTACCACTTCATATTGTCCTATCCACCAAAACTTAGTTCTCCTACGGTAGATTTTCGCAGATTAGGCGTCGAGTGGGCAATCATCGCAGTCGTTACCGGCGCGCTTCTTCTTTCGTTCGCATCTCGCAAAAAGAAAACTCCAGACCAGCCAGACGTTTGACGGCCTCCCACAATCTGCCCAACCCCCCTCTCACGGCCACTTTGCGCCCGCAGAATCGCTCGACTTCCGCCACTTTTTTGCGGCGTTCCATTCGTTTTTCGCTTGAACAATCGCCTTCTGAAAGCGATAATTTATATTAGATCCCTGGCAGGATACCTGTCAGGCCCCAGGCTTCTTCGGACGCCTGGGTTTTTTTATATGAATAAACCCCACACAACCTCCCACACCCCTCTCACGCCCACTTTGCGTTTGTAGAATCGTCCCCGCTGCTGTTGTTTTCTTTAGCATCGCCGTTCACTCTTTCGCAACTTTGTTTGCGGGCTACAATTCTTATCACGGCAGGAATTTCTTTGGTGATGCGAGCTTTTCGGGCAGGTAGTGGCTGATGACGTAGTTGAGGTCGTGAACGGCGAAGGCCTGCTGCTCGGCCCTGACTTTCATTTCGAGGAGTTGATTTATCGCATCCTGCCACGGCTTGAAGTGCTGCACGAAGGGATCGTTCTTGAGGGCGTCTGTGGCGCGTTTGATATCGACGTTTTTGAGAGGATGCGTGGGCAGCTTGTAATCGACGATATCCTGCGGCGTAACGCCGAGGAACTTGGCGTTGGGCGCGCAGAAGTAGCGGTTGATGTGCGCTGCATTGCCGGAGCCGACCTTCAGAGTCCGGTAGATGTTGAACATGCCGTAAGGGTCGCAATCCACGAACGCATATACGGGCAGCTTCAGCTCGTCCGCCAGCCGGCGGATAAAACGCCGGCACGCCCGTGTGGGCACGCCTCCCATAGAGACGAGGATGCAGTTAGCTTGGCGCCAGTAGCCGTGCTTGACCAGACGCTGGAACATGCCCGCGGTCTCAATGGCCAGGATGAATTTGGCATTCGTCTCAAATTTCAGGTGCTCGACGGAGATCGGAATCGAATACGCCCCCGAGCCGAACTTCGTGCAGTCGATCTCGAGCTTCTTGCCGGTATTGGGGTCGCGGTCAATAACGATGAGCTTGCCGGCAACCTCGCCGCCCTTTTCCTCCGGAATAAAACCCAACTGCTCGCGGTTGACCTCGAACATCGCCTCAATATCGTCGATCACGGTATCGGACTCGGGCTGTTCGTCGAAGCGGGCGTCGTCCCAGTTCTTCGAGACGTAGTATGCTTCTCGCTTGGTCATAATCTCATCGTCCTCGACGAGAGTCTTGGCCTGCGACATCATCCGCAAGGTCTGGGCGAAGGTCTTGACCGTTGCGACCGTGAGCGTGCGCGTCTTCTTGCTGCCCTTGAGCTCGAGGAAGCCCACGGCCGGGCGGTACTTCACATTGCTCAACGAGCGCAGCGGGAACAATAGAGTCGGCTTCTTCTTCTGTTGGATCTTCGTTCTCACCGACCCGGCCGTTTCCTTTATCTTGTCGGCTACTTTTTTCACGAATGGCTCCTTTCGAGGACATCGGTCAACTGCCTGACCACGACTTTCTCCTGGTGGTCGGAAAGCCCCAGCATTTCACGCAATGCGATGGCGATATGCGGGATGTACTTCTGGATGAAAGCCTTCTTCTTCTCTGATTCGGCGGTCTTGCGCCGGCGGCGGATGAATAACGCCAGCTTGCGTCCGCACTCCTGCAGGGCCAGCTTAATCTCCTTGATTATCTCCGGGTAGTGAGCGATGGCCTCCTTGCTCTCCGACGTGAAGGGCACCCATACCGACGCCATGTGGACCAGGATGACCAGGGGCCCTGCCGGCAGCGCCCCTGCTGATTGCTGCAGGGCATAGTTGCGCCAACTCGTCGCAAGAACCGACCGTGTCACCGCGCAGGCCGCCTGCTGGTAGAGCAGCGGCACGCGATTGGCGTAGCGGAGCATCTGCGCCAGGCCGTCGGCGGGTATGGAGCCGCCGTAAGCCAGGGCAGCCTCTATCTGGAACGGGTTGCCGCGATAAACCGACGGCGCACGAGTTACCGCAGTGTAGAAGTCGGCCTTGATCTGCTTCTTCAACCCCGCCAGAATCTCCTCGTCGCCGATGGGGCTGAGGCAATCGGTCGGAGGGCTCATTATCTTGGTCTGATTGATCGCCTTGTGCAGATTGTCCGCCTCCTGCCGGGCAATACGGGATGGGCGAGAACGCTCGGAAACCCTCGCCTTCTCGCAAATCGCCTTCGCAACCCGCATACTGACGCGCGAAAAATCCGAATGAAGAAACGATTGGAGCGTGCGGGCCTTCGTGTCGTGCAGCATCTTGATAAGCGCGCCCAGCTCCACGCCGTAAGGGTGAGGCTTGATCTCCCTGGTTTGCACAGGCATCTGGCTCGACGCCCGCTTATAAACCTTCTTTTCTCCCTCCGGAGTCGCAAAATAAAGCGACACATGCGGGTTGGCGATAGCCGTCTGTTCGAGATACGCCTCGACGGACTGCCGGCCCTTCTGATACTTCGCCTCCAGCTCAATCTCGACCTTTGTCCCTCGCTCGGCGTTCCACTCCACGACCTCATCGGCGATGACCCGCGGCTCGTTCCTCTTGGCGTCGATCTCCAGCTTGTAATGATGGGCCGGCTTGTTGGGCGAGGTCTTCGACGTGATTGCAATGGGCTTGCCCGTCGTGAGCTGGCCGTACATCCCCGCCGCCGATATGCCTATGCCCTGCTGGCCGCGAGACATCTTAAGACGGTGAAACTTCGAACCGTAAAGCAGCTTGGCGAAAATCTTGGGGATCTGGTCCTTGAGGATGCCTGGCCCGTTGTCCTCGATTGTTACTACAAAGCGGTTTTCTTCCTTGCCCGGCGCGATGACAACGCTCACTTCCGGCAAAATCCCCCCCTCTTCGCATGCGTCAAGGGCGTTATCGACCCCCTCCTTGATAGTCGTGAGCAATGCCTTGCGAGGATTGTCGAACCCGAGCAGGTGCCGATTCTTAATGAAGAATTCCGCAACCGAGATATCGCGCTGCTGCAGCGCCATATCTTCGGCCGTCAAGCCGCGATGCTCCTGCTCGGGAGCCTCTTCGATCAATTCTTTGATGGCTTTCTTCGCCTTTGGCTTGGTTTCCTTGTAGAGACGGAGAGATTTCTTCGCACTTTTCTTAGCAGCCTTCTTAATGTGCCTCTCGGCGGCTTTTCTCGCCGCCTTCCCGGCTGCCTTCTTTGTTTTTTTTGACTTGGCCTGTTTTGAGCCGCGGGGCGTATTCTTCACGGCCTTGCCGGCAATTTCAGTCTTCGACTTCGCCCGCTTCCTGCTGGCTTTTCCCATAGGCTCGATTCCTTGGCGATATATTGGTTCCGGCTGGACAGTATGGACCCACGTCGCAATCCAGACATATCCGGACCTGTCCGTATCAGTGGTCTCCGTGATAGCAAAAACCTGCTCTTGCGTCAAGTTTGCGTTGCACAGTTCACCGGCACGACGTAAATGTCACATTTACACGATTCGGCGCGGATAGACGACCTTTCTGTGCCCAGATCGAACCACCTCGCACCCCATCTTCATATCTCGTTATCGTGCAATTACTTATAGGACTTCGCCTCTCCCTTATAGTTCATATTAGCGGAAATCGCTTTGTGATGCCACAAAAGTATCGTACAATTATGTCGTATAGTACGCGATCATGGATTTGACTGATATGGACAAAAAGAACACATTCTGGCAACATGGCCGGACAGGTCTCGCAAGGCGCCTGGAGCACCTTGATACGCTCTGCGGCATCGGCAGGATCATATCTGCAGGTGCAGGGCGGCAGGATGCGCTTTGTCACGTTCTGGACGTCCTGGATAAGCAGTTTGGGCTCAGGCGGGGCACAATAACGCTTTTGACACAAGACGGCAAGGAGGCCAGAATCGAGGCCGTGCACAACCTTTCGGAGGAAAAAAGCCGGAGCATTACGTATCGAATCGGCGAAGGCGTTACCGGAAAGGTCATGGAAACCGGCAGGGCGGCAATTATACCGCGAGTCTCTCAGGAGCCCCTCTTCTTGAACCGTTTCGAGAGATGGAACGTTACAAAGCAGGAATTGAGCTTCATTTGTGTGCCGATTTCCGCCGGCGACGAGGTCATTGGGACGATCTCCGTTGATCGGCCCTTCGACGAGAACGCGCCGCTGGAGGAAGAGATGAGAATACTCGGGATCACCGCGAGCATGATTGCTAATGACCTGCAGGTTCGGCGCGAGGCTTCAATCAAGAGACAGGAACTGGCGGATGAGAATCTCCGCTTGCGCCGAGAGTTGAGCAACGACGGCGTCATACACGGGCATAATTTGCCGCCGATACTCCAAACCTCGAATGCATCGGGCGCCATCGGGACCGGCTCGTTCAAGGAGAGAATCAATCTGCTTGAGCGGGACTTAATCATCGATGCACTAAAACGCAGTAATGGAAATCTTACCGCGGCGGCCAGAGACTTGAAAACGACGCCCAGAATCATACGGTACAGGGTCAAAGAGCTGGGGATAGACTATGGGCAGTATTGCAGCAGGAAAGGTTGATTCATGACGAGATGGGCAAGCACAGGCTTCGACGGCTTGGACAAGGTGCTCTGCGATTTGAAAAAAGGCGACAACGTCGTCTGGCAGGTGGACAATATCGAGGACTACGGACGCTTTGTCGCACGGTACGTGGAAAAAGCAATCGTGGACAAACGCAACGTCGTTTATATGCGGTTTGCGCGACACAAAGCGCTTGTGGAGAATCAGCCGGACGTCACGGTCTATCAGCTCGATGCCGAGAGCGGTTTCGAGAGTTTCTCCACGCAGGTTCATACGATTATCTCGCAGGAGGGCAAAGAGGCTTACTACGTGTTCGATTGCCTCTCGGACCTGCTGAGCTCCTGGGCAACGGATTTAATGGTTGGAAATTTCTTCAAAGTTACCTGTCCCTACCTTTTTGAGCTGGATACCATCGCGTATTTCGCCATATTGCGAAACCATCATTCGTATCAGACCATTGCTCGCATTCGCGAGACTACTCAGTTGCTGCTCGACGTATATACCCTCGACGGCAAGACATACATCCACCCGTTGAAGGTGTGGAGTCGTTACTCGCCGACGATGTTTCTGCCCCACCTTCAAAAGGGCGATGAGTTTACGCCGGTAATAAGCAGCATCGATGCGAGCACGCTGCTGTCCCGCATTTCTCAGAAAGGTCTGGACGGGTCGTCAAGGGTGCTCGACTATTGGGATCGCCTTTTTGTGAATGCAAACAGCTTGAGGAAAGCGCCTCAAGACTCGCAGGACGTCAGGGAGCTTATCCAGGAGCTTTGCAGGATAATGGTCGGCCGCGACAAGCGCATTGCGGAGCTGGCGCAGGGAGTATTCACCCTTGATGATTTGATGGATATCAAGAGCCGGCTGGTTGGCAGCGGCTACATCGGGGGCAAGACCGCCGGGATGCTGCTGGCGCAGAAGATCCTCTCAGAGGATAAACAGCTTGACTGGAGCGACTACCTGGAGCCGCACGATTCATTCTACATCGGCTCGGACATCTTCTACAGCTACATAGTCGAAAACGGCTGGTGGAAACTGCTTATGAAGCAGAAGACAAAAGAAGGCTACTTCGAGGTGGCGCCCGAGATGAAAGAGAACCTTCTGCGAGGCAAATTCCCCGACCAGGTCCGCGAGCGTTTTCAGGAGATCATCGAATACTTCGGTCAATCCCCGATCATAGTCCGTTCGAGCAGCCTGTTGGAGGACGCCTTCGGCAACGCCTTTGCCGGAAAATATGAGAGCATATTCCTGGTCAGTCAGGGCGAGCCGCAGCAGCGCTATGCCGAATTTGAGGAGGCCGTGCGGCGGGTCTATGCAAGCACCATGGATGAGAATGCCCTTGTTTATCGTCAGCAGCGAGGCCTTGACCAGCAGGATGAGCAGATGGCTTTGCTTGTCCAACGCGTATCCGGCTCCCACAAAAATGGCTACTTCTTCCCCGAGGCGGCCGGAGTCGGAGCCTCTTACAATATCTTCGTCTGGAAACCCGAGCTCGACCCCAAAGCCGGCGTGCTCAGACTCGTCTTGGGGCTGGGAACGCGAGCGGTGGAGCGCGTAGAGGACGATTACCCGCAAATTATAGCCCTGGACCACCCGCTTGTAAGGCCCTATACCGACACGGAGAATGCGAGCAGATTCTCTCAGCACAATGTCGATCTCCTTGACACGACTCAGAACCGCCTCAGGACGGTCGCCGCCGCCGGCTTGTTCAGCGAGCCGCTTAACGTCAATTTAGACATGATCGCCAGTCCCGATCGCCAAACCGAGCGCAGGATGAAGGAGATGGGCATCAAGGGCCAGAGGGCATGGGTAGTAACTTTTGAGAAACTCCTCTCGAAGACGGACTTCCCTCAAGTGATGCAGAAGATGCTCAAGGTCCTCGAAGGCCATTACCGCTATCCGGTTGACATAGAATTTACGGTCAACTTCACGGACAACGCCTTCAGGATCAATCTGGTTCAATGCAGGCCTCTGCAGGCTAAGGGCCTGACGCCAAGTGTAAAGCTGCCGGAAAAGATCGCCCCCGGGCAGGTGCTGTTTGAATCAACGGGATACACCATGGGAGGCGGCATCTCTCAGCCTATCAAGAGGATTATCTACGTTGACCCGCAGGCGTATGTGGATTTGCCGATCCCCCAAAAATACACTGTCGCAAGATTGATAGGAAAGCTCAACAGGCAGATAACCGGCAGAGAAATTACTCCGACGCTTCTTATTGGGCCGGGCAGGTGGGGCACTACGACTCCGAGCCTGGGCGTCCCAATTCAATTCGCCGAGATCAACAGGATAACGACCCTTGTGGAGGTCGCCTATGAAGGCGGCAACCTGATGCCGGAGCTTTCTTTTGGAACTCATTTCTTCCATGATCTCGTTGAGACTGATATCTTCTACGTTGCCCTGTTTCCGCAGAAAGAGGGCGTGGTTTTCAACAGGGAAAGGCTTGCGGCGATGCCTAACCTGCTGAGTAATTTCTTGCCCGGCGAACAAGACTATGAGACTGTCATTAAGGTATATGAGCCCGACTCGAAAGAGCTGCAGATTATGTGCGACATAATTACCCGCAGAGTTGTCTGTTTCTTCAAATAAGGTATTGTTCTATTGAAAAGCTCTGGTGTCAGGTCATTCCGAGCGGAGGCCCGATAGGGCCGAAGTCGAGGAATCTATTAAAAACAGATTTCTCGGCTCGCCTTCGACTCGCTCGAAATGACAGCCAACAGGTTCTTCGACAGGGTAATAAGGTATGTGAAGTGTCAGTGCCGCAGGGACTTTAGGCGTATGGAAAGGTGTATATGAGTAACGCAGCCCAGCAAGTTGAGCAAGACCCGGAAGTCGTGCTGCTGTATTGTCAGCACGGCATCTGCGATGAAGCGAAGGCGTCGGCCTGGTCGCAGGATGCGGGCGGGGTATCCGTTCGCGCGGTGATGATGCCCTGCAGCAGTAAGATCGAGGTCCCTTATATCCTCAAGATACTTGAGTCGGGCGCCGATGCCGTCGAGATAGTCGCCTGCCCCGAAAAGAGTTGCAGGCTCCTGACGGGAAGCTTGCGGGCTGAGAAACGCGTTGCATACATCCGCGACTTGCTCAAGAAAATAGGCTATTGCCCCGAGCGGGTGGGCATCAGCCGAAAACTGGCGCAGAAACCGGATGAGCTGATAGAAATTGCCGGAAAGCGCGCCGATGCGGTCAGGCCCCTCGGCGCAAATCCCATGAAGATAGGAGAAAACAAGTGATTTTTGCAGAATGGAAGCCTCTTGATGAGCTTATCGAGAAGCTCAAGCCCTACAAAAAGGTGCTCCTGGTCGGCTGTGCAACCTGTGTTGCCGAGTGTGCCGCCGGGGGCGAAAAAGAGGTCGAAACGCTCGCTCCGCTGCTTCGCATGGCGTTGAAGAAGCAGGGCCGCGAGATCGAAATTCTTACGGCAACGCTTGAGAAGCAATGCGAGTGGGAGTTTGTAGAGGCCCTTGCCGAGAAGGTCGCCGCGGTCGAAGCCGTAATGAGTATCGCGTGCGGCATAGGCGTGCAGGCCTTAGCCGAGAGGTTCGACCCCAAACCCGTGTATCCGGGCGTCAATACTTCGGCCCTGACCATTCGGGAGGAGGCCGGCCTTTGGTCTGCGCGATGCGCCGCCTGCGGCGATTGCGTTCTCGGCTAGACCTTCGGCTATTGTCCCATCGCCCGCTGCGCAAAGAGCCTGCTCAACGGCCCGTGCGGCGGAACACGCAAAAACGGCAAGTGCGAGGTGAATGAGGATGTCGATTGCATCTGGAACCTTATCATCGAGCGCGCCTACGAGCGAGGCCAAATCGAATCGCTCGCCGCAATAAGAAGTACGAAGAACTGGTCTAATTCCCGTCACGGCGGACCCAAGAGAGTAATCCGGGAGGATCTGAGACAATGAAAACACTCGCAGTCCGCAAGGACTCCCTGGGAGGAAGCAACCTGGAGCGCGTCCTCGCCGCAGGTCATTTCGCAGTAACCGCCGAGGTCGGCCCGCCGAGAGGGCCGGATGCCGGAGTAGTGAAGAAGAAGGCCGGCGTTCTTCGCGGCGTCGCCGATGCGTACAACGTCACCGATAATCAGACCGCCGTCGTTCGCATGTCGAGCATAGCAGCCTCGAAAATCATCCTTCAGGAAGGCCTTGAGCCGGTAATGCAGATGGTCTGCCGCGACAGGAACCGTATTGCCATCCAATCGGACCTGCTCGGCGCCTCGGCATTGGGGATAAGGAATGTCCTGTGCCTGTCCGGCGACCATCAATCAGCCGGGGCCGGCGGAAAGCTCAAAGGACATCCCGGGGCCAAGAACGTCTATGACATCGATTCGATTCAATTGGTTTCCATCGTCAAGGGCCTTCGCGACGATGCCGTTCAGGACGGCGGCGATTTGATCTCGCCTGCGACGCCGTTTTTTATCGGCGCTGCCTGGACGCCCCTCGGACCGCCG
>DATEBC010000319.1:0-6775 GCA_035288065.1 Sedimentisphaerales bacterium
CCCTCCCTTGAAACCGGCGGCATATTGCTGTCGGATACCGGGTTCTCGATTCTGTTGGTTGCGAATCTCAAGTCGCGGGTGGCGGACTCGCCCCACTGGTAGCCATAGACTATGCCGCCGGTTTCAAGGGAGGGGCCGTTGCCGACGCCGCAGCCGCCTATGACGACTTGTTTACCCGATTCGTCGGTTTTAGCATAGGGATCGACGAATTCGGCGAGATTGGCGCCGAAGAGCCTGACCAGTCGGAGGTCGGCTGTTGGATGATTCCATATCTGGGCGATAGAATAGGTCACTCCGGCGATCTGGACCGACGTCGAGGCGCCGCCGCCCTGGTGATGCGTCGTGACTATGCAGTTGCGTGCAATCGCAACGCAGGAAGCATTGCTGCCCCAGCGCCCGACGACATCATCATCGGGCCTATCCGTCCAGGCGGCGAGATTAGGCTCGCCTTCAGGATGCAGAATGATCGCCTGCGCCGGTATCGCTGCATGCAACAAGACCAGCACACCAATCCACATCATTAGGCTCGATTTGCATCTTCTACAATTCATACCTTATGGGCAAGCCCGTAAAGAGCACCGAATGGTAATTCCCCTGTGGATCACCCATCCAATTATAAGTAACGGCTGCAGATATACAGTATTATAGCAGATTCGGTGGGGCGATTGTTGAAAAGAAATGGAAATTCTTAGGGCGTTGGCCCCAATATCCGATTCCATGGCCACAAAGAGGCTGCCTTAGGGTCTATCGGACGAAAAGCTGCTGCTGCGATTCTCGATAACTCGGGTTGCGGGGCTACGGCATTCGGATGTCTTTGCACGGTTAGTATGCAGTTTCTTGGTTTTTCTACAAACGTATTTGAAAGATTTCCCATAACGCTCTTTGGATTTAACGCTTTATGGGCAACAGCATATCACGCTTCAGTTCGCCTGCCGAAGTGGAGGCGAGGGTACGCGTGCGAAGTAGAGGACAGGGTACGCCCGCGAAGTCCGGCTCAGGCGCAATAGCAGATAACCGCTCCGACGGCCAACGCGATCGCGCCAAGACCGCGAAGGATCAGGGCGGGTAGTTTTGCGAACCAGTCGATGACTCCCCGCAGCCTTCCGGCGCCGAGCATGAAGACGATCAGCCCGGATATCATGAAGAAAATGCCGAAGCCCACTATCACCCATTTGTGGCGGCAGTGTTCGGCGCCGACCAGGAATACGACGGCCAGAGCGAGTCTTACTACCCCGGCCAAGTATATTCGCGAGCCCTTTTTGAAGAACTGCATCAGGCGTCTGGGCAGGTCGGGCCTGAGTATAAATAGAATACCCGCTGCTACACAGATAACGCCGATGAGCCTGATAATGTCCTTCATAGTTAATCGAGCAGTTCAATCAAATCAATATCAATCTCGACGGCGGCTGCCTGGCCGAGGATGTCAACCTGCAGGAGGAGGCGAGCGGTGTTTCCGGCGCGAACGACAATGCCGGTCAAACCTGCCAGAGGTCCTGCTATGATTCTGCAGCGCTGACCGACTTTGACATACTTGTGAGGCGTAAGCGGGACGCCGGTGCGGAGGGCGTTCTCAATCTGCGCAAGCTCGTCAACCAATGTCTGCTGGTCGTTGACGACGATGAGGTTGGCGACGCGGTTGGTCCGCAGCAGCTCGATTCGCTCATTTTCCCGGCCGCAGAAGAAGAGATAGCCGCTAAAAAGCGGCAGGAGCGACTTTATCGTTCTTCCGCTTTGGCGGCGGACCTTCCAAGTCATGGGGAGAAAGTAACTGACGCCCCTTCGAAGCAGATCGTGCGCCAGGGCCTTTTCGTTTCTGCTTTTTACGTGTGCGACCCACCATTGGCCGACAAAATCGCGTATGGATTCCGCGTCGGGGGGGATGATGGGCGGATTATCTTCTACTTTGAGCAATCTTATGCCTTTACAATTTTTCCTGCGCCCCGGCGGACGAGGGCGGTGGCGTTTCGCGTATCGACAACGAGCTTTGCGTTTTTGACAATCCACTCGTAATCGTAGTCGCTGTGGTCGGTGGATATGAGGACCACGTCGTAGAGTGCGAGCATTTTCGCCGAAAGCGTCTTACTGGTCATCCCCAGGTCGTGCTGACGCTGTTTGTGGGTGCGTCGGATATATGGATCATTGTAATCGACCGTCGCGCCTCTTTGCCTGAGCAGCTCGATAAGCTCGATGGAAGGCGACTCTCTAACATCATCGATATCCTTCTTATAGGCCAATCCGAGGACAAGGACTTTTGAGCCCTTGAGGCTCTTCTTATGCTCGTTGAGGGCCTGCATGGTTTTTGTGACGACATATTCGGGCATGCCGGTGTTGATCTCGCCGGCCAATTCGATGAATCGGGTTGGCATTCCGAACTGCCTTGCCTTCCAGGTCAGATAGAACGGGTCGATTGGTATGCAGTGCCCTCCGAGGCCTGGACCCGGATAGAACGCCTTAAACCCGAAGGGTTTGGTTTCAGCGGCCTTGATGACCTCCCAGATGTCGATGCCCATTTTCTCGAAGAGAATTTTAAGCTCATTGACCATCGCTATGTTAACGCAGCGATAGACGTTTTCGAGTATTTTCGCCGCCTCAGCGGCTTCGAGGCTGGAGACAGGGACAGTGCGCACGATGACCTGCCCATAGAGCGTGCAGGCGATGGATCGACACTTGTCGGTCAGGCCGCCGACCACCTTGGGAATAGTCCTGGTTGTGAATTCCTTGTTGCCTGGGTCTTCGCGTTCGGGCGAATAAGCGAGGTGGAAATCTCTGCCGGCTTTGAGGCCGCTGGCTTGGAGCATCGGGATCATCAGCTCGCGTGTCGTGCCGGGATAGGTCGTGCTCTCCAATACGACAAGCTGTCCTCTCTGGATGTATTTGGCGATAGTCTGCGTACTGCCGATCACAAATTGCATGTCCGGCTCGCGGTTCTGGGTCAGCGGAGTGGGCACACAGATCAGTATGGCGTCCACAGTTTTGAGGCGAGCCATATTTGTCGTGGCGTTGAAGCATCCGCTATTGACCATATCCCTTACCTGCTTGTGAGGAACGTGCTTAATGATGCTGCGGCCGGAGTTAAGGACTTTGACTTTCTTTACGTCGATGTCGAAACCGACGACCTTGATGCCTGCCGAGGCGAATTCTCGGGCCAGCGGCAGACCGACATAGCCAAGTCCGAGAACGCCAACGACTACGTTCCTGTCCTCAATTTTTCTTTCCAAGTTTCTCATAGATATTGTTTCATAGGTCCTAATTTGACAGAAAAACGGTCGTTATCCGACTGCGAGCAAACAAGCATTCTGCGGTATTAGCCGGGCCGCACTTATGGCTCATGTGCGTCTGCTCACTGGGCCGGAACGGCCAGATTAGGCTTGAAAGGGGTAATTGTCAAACGAATACCGTCCGACAAACCACTAATTTTCGTTTGACAATCGACCGATAAGCAGGTCATATAAAGGATCGGTGTATTTGTGCGCACAAGTAATCGGAGATGCGATGGCAAAATCCAAATCGATTGCGGGCGAGTTCAGGTGTGTGGTGTCCCGTTCGCCGAGCCGAGGGAACGATTTGAGCGTTTTGTTCAGTTGTATCGGCAGGCGCGTCTCACTGCTGAACAGTTTCCGTGCCGCCGCGAAAGAGCTTAAACTCAAGGCGTGCTTTCTCGGTACGGATACGCGGGAATTGTGCTCTGCGCTGCAGTTGTGCGATAAAGGGATTCTGGTAAAGCCGACGACGCACCGTGACTATATCGGCCAACTGCTTTCGATTGTCAAAGACTACCGTGTTAAACTGTTGGCGCCGACAGTCGATCTGGACCTCAAACTGCTCTCGCAAAATAAAGGGAAGTTTGCGGCGTTTGGCTGCCGAGTGCTTGTCTCGGCGCCGGAAGTGGTCGATATTTGCCAGGACAAGAGGAAAACATATCGCTTTCTCCTGAAAAACGGCTTTGATACTCCGCTTACCATGAGCATTCGCTCAGCACTTTCTGCAAAGAGGTTGAACTGGCCCTGTTTTCTAAAGCCGTGGGACGGCTACGCCAGCAGGGGCAACGCCATTGTAAGAAATCGCAAAGAGCTCTTCTTCTATGCCCAAAGGATACCAAATGCCATCTGCCAGGAGTATATCGACGGCACCGAATTCACGTGCGATGTGTACGTGGATCTGAATATGAGGGTTCGGAGCGTTGTTCCTCGGAGGCGTATCGAAGTGCGGGCCGGAGAGGTGAGCAAGTGCCGGGTAGTAAAAGACGCGCGCATAATGAGCGAAGCTGCAAAGCTGGTGGAGACGCTCGGAGCCGGGCCCGGCGTGATAACTCTGCAACTGTTCCTCAACGGCGAGGATAAAGTCAAATTCATCGAGATAAACCCTCGATTCGGCGGCGGCGTCCCGCTGTCGATCAAGGCCGGCGCCAACTTCCCCAAGTGGATTCTGCAGGAAATCCTCGGCAAGAGGCCGAACATCCGTTTCGACGGCTTCAAAGACAACCTCACAATGCTGCGCTACGACGCCGAAGTCTGGCTGTAGCCTCGGCAGGTTAGAAAAGGCGGCCTGTGCGAATCTCCGAAAAGAGTAGGGCGTTAGACTTGACGGGGGGGCAGGCATCGCGGTATAATTCGCGCTAATTGCAGGCAGCAGCTATGTTCATGTTGAACGGTCGATAAATGGAGACTCGGATATGCTCACGAAATACCTCGAAGCCGCAATGAGACATGCACACTACGAAATACTTGCCGATGACGGCAGCTACTATGGAGAGATACCGGACTGCCGCGGTGTGTATGCAAATGCTTCGACGTTGGAACAGTGCCGAGCCGAAGTGGAGCAGGCGCTTGAGGACTGGCTGCTCTTTCGGATCTACAAGAACCTTTCGCTGCCGAAGATCGATGGCGTGGAACTGACCGTGAAGAAGGAGGTCGCGGCCTGATGTCGGCCTTTGGCCCGATTTCAAGGAGGAATTTAGTTCGCTGCCTGCGCGAGGCCGGCTTTGACGGGCCTTACTCGGGCGGGAAGCACCAGTTTATGCTCAAAGACGATATCACCCTGACCATTCCCAATCCACACACAAAAGATATTGGCCGGGAGTTGTTGACCCGTATTCTGCGCCAGGCAGGAATCTCCCGCGAGCAATGGGAGGGGCTCGGGTGACCCATGCCCACGGCAGACCTTCCCGGCCTGGCTCTTGAGAGTACGCTCCGCCCACGACGCCGAAGTCTGGCTGTAGCCTCGGGAGGTCAGAAAAGGCGGCCTGTGAATCTCAGAAAAGGAGAGGGCGTGGCAAGCGCATCAAAAAAATACTGCCGTTTCTTGGTCGTTAAAGCGTGGCCGGACCACTCCCTTACGGTCGTGGCTCTGTCGGGGTATGCAATTATGTGGCATAATGAAGATTGTGTGATTTTAATGTGATTGCCCTGAAGGGCAGGGTGTTGGACTTAACGGGCAGCGGGGTTTGAGTTATGGCTGAGCAGAGATTGCAGAAAGTGCTGGCGGCGGGGGGGGTTGACTCCCGGCGCAATTGCGAGGAGTTGATCCTCGATGGGGCGGTCCGCGTGAACGGCAAGGTGGTCGATACTCTACCGGCGTTTGTTGACGCGGAAAGGGACGTTATTACTGTGAACGGCAGGCGGATTCGTGCGGCCAGGAAGGTGTATTTTCTGCTGAATAAGCCCAAGGGGGTGATTTGCACGAACAGCGACCCGCAGGGCAGGAGACGTGCGATAGACCTCGTTCGGATGGACGAGCGAGTGTTCTGCGTGGGCAGGCTCGATGCGAATACGACAGGCTTGATTATCATCACTAACGACAGCGAGCTGACGAATAAACTGACGCATCCGAGGTACGAGCTGCCCAAGACATACGTTGTTAGGGTCGAGGGGCAGATTAGCGGGGATGCGGCGGAGAAGGTGAAGAAGGGGGTGCGGCTGGCTGAGGGCAGGACTCGACAGGCGGCGGTTAAGATTTTGAAGCGCAATCATAAAGAATCGTTGATTGAGGTCACGCTTGGACAGGGGCTGAACAGGCAGGTCCGCACGATGCTATTGGCGGCTGGGCTTCGCGTTAAATCGCTCAAGAGGACGCAAATCGGGAATTTGACTGCGAAGGGACTTGGCGTCGGCAAGTTCAGAAAGCTCTCCGAGGCTGAAGTGAGGTCCCTGAGACGGGGCGCGAAGGACTGATTCGGCTGTTGCTGCACAGGAAGCTCGGATTGACAAGGAAATTGGATGAGTTCGAGGCACAGAAAAAGGGGGGCTTCAAAGGCGACGGGGAATCTTCGGCGGGACAAGGCCGGGAAGGGTTCGGCGGCGGGAAAGGAGCTGGTTTCTGCGTTTCGGGGTAGTGAGCAAGAGACCAATGAGAAGGCGGCTGTCAGGCCGGTGAGGGGGTGGCGGTTGTGGGTGTTTCGGGGGGCGGCGGTTTTTGTTGTTCCGGCGTTGCTTTTGCTGCTGGTGGAGGTTGGGCTTCGAGTTGCAGGGTATGGGTATCCTTCGGATGCCATCATCAAGGTAAAAGTCGATGGCAAGTCGTATTGCTGCGACAACGTAAAGTTCAATTGGCGGTTTTTCCCTCGGAATATCTCTCGGGGATTTACGCCGTTCATTTTTCCTGCGAAAAAGGGCGAAGATACTTGCCGGATTTTTGTATTAGGGGAGTCGGCAGCGAGGGGGACTCCGGATGATGCGTTCAGCTTCGGTCGCATCTTAGATGTGATGCTGGTGGATGCTTATCCGGGCGTGAATTTCGAGGTGATAACAGTTGCGGCGGCGGCGATAAATTCGCATGT
>DATEBC010000320.1:0-7654 GCA_035288065.1 Sedimentisphaerales bacterium
ATTAGCTCCGGGGCCTGGGCGAATTGCTTTCGCTGGACCATAACATGGAGGCGGAGCAATTTGGCCTTGAGGACATCGGCGGCTCCGCCTGAGGCGGATTCGAGCGTCAGCAACTCGGCAGTTATGTCGTTCCATTCTTGATCGGTCGCGTTGTCAGGTTCCGCGGTGAGCACATGGACTCTGGCCTGCAAGTATAAGATAGCGGCTTCGGAATTGCCCGGTATAAGCTGCGAGGCTCTGCGGGCATGCTCGGCGGCGGCGGTCCAATCGCCGGTGCGTGCAAAGAGCCTGGCCAGCTCCAGGTGTGCGCTGAATGAATTAGGCCATTGAGAAAGAAAGGTGCGCAACTGCCACATGGCAGACTGAGTATCGCCCATTGCCGAGAGGGCGCGTGCAAGCTCCAATTGTGCCTGCGGAGTCTTGTTGCCCGAAGCTATAGACTGGCGCCAATATTGAGCGGCCTGTCGGAAATCTGCCTTCTCGGCCGCCAACACGGCGCGCAACGATGCTACGGCGGCGTCACTAATATCTTTCTGGTCCAGTTTCTCTATGCATTCAGCGGCCTTGTCGAGGTTGCCGCCTCTGATAAGAAGCTCAGCGGCAAGGGGCATAAAATCCCATGGGACCGCAGAGAGACATTCCAAGCCGTCCTCGGCCACTTCGAGCATTTTGTCCTTTGAGTTCGACCTGAGGGCGAGCTGAGCCCAGAGATTCCAAAGGCCCTGATTGCGCGGTTCTTCTTGCCTGGCAGCGATCAGATGCTGCTCGGCTCTGTCCAGCTCCCCTGCATTGAATAATTCGGCTGCCAGGCGGAGTCTCGTATCGATCTGCGCAAGGTCGATCTGCTCGGCCTTGGCAAGTTCAGCTAATGCCCTGGTCTTGTCTTGGCTCCTGAGATAAAAGGCCGCTCTGACGACGTATGCCAGGGCCGAGGCGGGGTTGCTCTTGACGGCTTCGTCGAACCAATGTGCGGGGGTCTGTGCAGACTCGCTGCCGAGCTGCTCAGCGATTCGTCCCAGCGACTCATAAACCAGCACCTGATTCGGCTCATCAGCTATTATGCTCTGAAATTCCGTGATGGCCTCGGCATATTTCCTTTGGCCGACAAATGCCGTAGCCCAGAGGATGCGAACGGCTGAATCAGCAGTGACATCAAGGAATTCTTTTGCGATTCGCTCGGCCTCACCGAAGACGCCCATCTTCAGGTGCAGCCCCACAAGGCGCCTGGCAGCTTCGCAATTAGCCGGGTCCTCCCTCAAGATGATGTTGTAAGCGCCTATGGCCTGCTGGACGTTGTTCCTTTTGAGAGGCCTGATGTTCAGATGCGCATCGGCGTACTTAAGCATCGCAGGGACGTCATCGTTATAGACGCCGACATACCTGCCCAAGGAGCGTGCGGCCTCTTCGTAGTCTTGTTGCTCATAGGCCTTGTTTCCAAGCTCAAGTCCCCGCTCGGCTCTTGTCTCCTTCTGCCATGCTCGCAGGCCATAAGCCGTCACGCCCAGGACGACAATACCAACTATCAGGACTATCGCCAGTTTCCAGTTAAAGTATCTCCTCGCCATTTGCCATTCCTTTAGTTTTGAGTTTTGAGTTTTGAGTTTTTAGGTCTAATGGGGCTTGCCGATGCCACGTTTTTCAGAACTGTCTGATGAAACTATTCACCATTTTTTTGATCGTCAGGAGGCATACCCTCAAATCCATTCCGAGTGACAGATTCCTGACGTATTTTGTGTCGTAGTGAATCCATTCCTGGAAGTCGCGGCCCGGCTTGCGAGTCCTATGGACCTGCCAGAGTCCGGTTATGCCCGGCCTGACCGACAAGCGGGCGTCCCGCCAGGAGGGGCATAATGTATTCTCAGATTCCGGCGACGGTCTTGGACCGACAACGCTCATCTGGCCGAAAAGCACATTGAAGAATTGAGGTATCTCATCGATAAACGTATTCCTCAGGAACATGCCGACCGTGGTGATTCTCGGGTCATTATCGATTTTGAATTGCGGACCATCGACCTGACTTGCGGCCCTGAGCTTTTCCTGCATGGTGTCCGAGCCGGTTCGCATTGTTCTGAACTTCAAGCAATTGAAGGTTTTCCCATGGCGTCCCTGGCGTTTGTCTTTATAGAACACCGGGCCCGGCGAGGTCAACTTAATTGCCAGTGCGACAAAGGGCATTATGGGTGCAAATAGCGCAAGGACAAACAGGGCAAAAATGATGTCCAGTATTCGCTTGAAGCATCTTGCGTAGGGAAAGGCCGGCCAACGGCGAAAGACTTCGCCGGCAAATCGGCGTCCGTCGAATTCGGGTCCGCTGCAGATTCGCCTTGAATTGGAATTGCCCAACACGACTTGTCCTTCCATTCTGCGCTCGGCGGCCATTAGAACTGAGTTTCGAACAAAGCGGCCTTGCGCCACGCAGACATCGGGCCCGATGATTGATGAGCTGATAACAGCTCGGCGTTGAATCCTGGCGCCCCGGCCTATAATGCACGGCCCGGCAATGACAACATCCGGCTCGATATGAACATTCCGGCCGAACAGCACCTTCCCGACAAACCTCGGCTCGCGCTGCAGGGTCCGGTCGTGATCAATATCGCCGTTATGAACACCGTTTAGAATCGGCGTGTAAGAGTTTGAAGGGGCCGGAAAGACGGCGGCTCTGCAGAGGCCCAGCAGTCCTTCTTCGGTCTCAAGGTCGAGCGCAGAACCCGCCACCTTGATTGCGCGGCACTCCAGGCTGTTTGATCGACACCTTTCCAAGACATCGCTGAATGACCGGGGCAAAGCCCCATCATCCAATAGTCGTTCAATTATCCTGCCGGCAATGAGAAGATGATGCGGCCATTCGGCGGGAATAGAGGCCAACTCAGCGGAATCTTCGTAGAGTCTGCGGAAACCTGCGATTTTCCCGTAAACGGTCAGGCGCACCTTCTCACTCGCGGCCAACAGGGCGGGCTCGGCATTGACCGCGACCACGTCCGCTTCAGTGCCGGCCAATATGTCCTTGAGCAGAACCTTATTGACTTGTGTTACAAAGCGCCCATTGGAAACGACAAGCCAGCCGTCCCGCTTAGCCCTCCGCAACATCTCGCAAGAGAACGATACTTCCCCTGCATAAGAGATAATGCGAGGCGACAGCGTTGTGGGGGGGTTAACGTCCCAGCTTTGTGGAATGGCCCAGATAGTCCGGGCGTTGCGGCACAGGCTCCGGCGGGCAAACACACGCAGGCCCGACAGGCCCCCCCGCAAGGCGTCCCGCCGTAAGGCGTCCCTTACGGGACTTACGGGACTTACGGCGACGGCCTGGCCACGAGAAGGAAGGCTTATGCCGATCTGCGATGCGCTTCTGCTCAATGCGTCGAGGACGACTCCGGCCAGAGGCTCACCGGATAATGCAATTCTCAATCCGCCGGAGGCGGACCCGCCGGCGGACAAATCCGCGTTATGATGTAAGACAATTAACTTCATGAAATTTGAGTTTTTGGTTTTTAGTTTTGAGTTTTTAGCTGGGTGTGAAACTCAGAGCTGAAAACTCAAAATTCAAAACTCAGAACTACTTACCGATTGTCGGCTTTAGGGTTATGTTCTATCGGCAACAGCATCTTCCTGCGCGTTCGCGTGACACGCGCCCTTACGCGACTGCCTCGCGAGTAGTAGTGGTATCCATACGGATGATAGCTGTCGTCCAACTCGACGTTACTGAGCACAGTTCCAATCACATTGGCGTTGATTTGCATCAGCCGCTGCCTTGCCTTTGTGAGATTCGGGCCTGTAGTCTGGCCGGCAAAGCAGGTTAGTATTACTCCATCAACAACCTTCGCCCAAACCAATGCGTCTGCAAAGGCCAGCACGGGCGCCGTGTCGATAATCACGTGGTCGTAGTCGCGTGCGATCTCATTAAGCCGCTGCTCTGTGACCGATGCGGCCAACAGCTCGAAAGCATCTGAAATATTCCCGGAATCGGCGGCAAGAATATCAAGGCCGTCCATAGAGTATATGGAGTCGTGAAGCAGCTTGCCCAAGAGCACATCCTGCAGCCCCCTTGATCCTTTCGGAAGCCCCAACAGGGACGCAATATTGGGGTTTCTCAGGTCGCCGTCTATGAGGAGGACCTTCTTGCCCGACTTTGAAGTGCTGATCGCCAGGTTGACGGCAAAAGTGGTTTTGCCCTCCTGCATTCCGGGGCTTGTAACCACAAGCTTCCTGGGCATTCCTTCTCCTTCGAGCAAGCCGAGGTTTGCCCGAATAGCCTGGTAATCTCCGGCGACCAGTTCGGGCAGGCGTGCAGGCTTAATTGTGTGGGTGCTGGTCGTTGTCCCGATAATTCGCAAGCCGATATGCCTGGCCACATCGTCGGGCGTGCGCAGACTGCGATCAGCCTTTTCCTTGAGGAAAGCCAGCAGGAACCCCAAAACCATCGCGCCGAAAACAAAGGCAACTGTGTACTTTGCCCGCTTGTCCAAGACCTGTGCTATGTGTGCATTACTATCAACATAGATACGCGCCGGACGCTTCAGGTCCATCTTGACCTCCTGAATACGCCGGGAAATCGTATCGTACAATTCCTTCGTAAGAGCCAGCTGGTCCTGCAAATCGGTAATTGCCAGATTTTTCTGGCCGAGGTCAATCGTCTCGGCGTCTTCCTGGGCCAGAAGGCTTCGTACCTCATCTTCGTGCGCCTGTGTTTGCTCCAAATGCTCCTTCATGTCCGTCAACTGCTTGTTGGCAAGATTTATCGTTTCCTGTTCCATCAACTCGTTGAAAGTCTCACGCGCCTTTTCCTTCTGCTCCTCAAGGCCGGTTCTTAGAACGTCGAGCAATTCTTCTTTCTGTTTGATCTGCGGGTTACCCGGCGCAAGGGTTTGTTTGGCCACAACGAGCTCCTGTTCCATGACAACGATATTGGAGCTGCGGGCTTGAACTGCGGGATCGCCGTTTACATAATCCTCCCTCATCTTCACCCATTCCTCCGGCGCAACGGTTTCCTCTTCGGTGTTCTCAAGCAACTTGACCCGTGTCTGCAGGAGAATCCTCTTTGCTTCGACCTCCGTAAGCACAAACAACAGCTTTCCGACGCGCTCCAGCTTCATATCATAGCGTCCGAGCAGCTTTTTGGATCCAAACTCGTCGGCCATGCTCCTGATCTGCGATTGATAAGCCTCCAACTTGCCTGCGAGCAGTTTCTGTTCGTCTTCGAGTGTAGCCAGCGTGCCTTCCTCTCTGTCCGAGGCGCTTGTGCCCTCCAGTGTCATGTATTTTCCAATAAACGAATCAACGATTCTGACGGCCTCGTCCGGGCTTGACCAGGTCATACTGACCATGATGTGCTCTCCTCTTTGGAGCGGCCTGGCAGTGATAAGCTCATCCAGTATGGCGTCTTTGAGGACCTTTTCTGGATCCGGTTTTATGTTCCTTCGGGCAAATTTTCCGGCCAGTTTTGCAGCAAGCGTATTCGTGCGAATATCAAAGAACTCCAAGGCTTTGTTGGACAGGTCCTTTGCCACTTCGGTCACAACTTGCGGGCGGGTGACCCTCATGGCCTGGGTGGTCATAAAGCTCGTATAGTTGGACATTCCGCCGTCCTCACCGGTGAGAATATTCGGAATGATGGGATCGACCCTTATTGCGCCGCTGACCACATAGGATTTTTGGATCAACAACCAGATAGCCGGGATGCCCGCCGCGCACAACACGACGAACGTCAACAGGACGATGTACCAGCGTCGAAGGAAGGCTTCGCCTATGTTCAGCGGCGACTCGACATCACCCTCGGGCTCAATCGGACTCGGAATTTGCAGTGGAATCTGCGGCGTTTCAAAACTATTTGACTTCTGTCCAATCACCCGATCGAGATACTTTTCCAGATCATTCATATCCTCGTTCTCCTAAAAGAAGATTACGCATCTTGTCGCGTAATCACAATGGCTCGCTGCTGTACCGGAGCCGTGGTGAGTTTCTTCAGAAGCCATAGCTCTGCAACCACCGCGACAAGCGCCAACGGCATCATCGCATAGCCTCCGAAGTCGTGAAATATTTCTTCCCAATGCTCGCCTTTGAGCACTGTAAAAGCTACTGAAGTAATCGCCAGACGAATGGTGTTGCATAGCAGCGCGATCGGCAGGCTGGAGGCAAGGATTATGATTTTCTCCCACCATTCTCGCTTGACGAGCAGCACAACGAGCCCTGTTATAACGAAGAAGGCGGTAACCATTCTCAAGCCGTTGCACGCCCATGCGACCTCGATTACAGTTCCTTCAATATCGATAACGTTGCCGTGCCGGACCACCCCGTAGCCCAGCACTTCCAGACAGAACACCGCTGATGTCGTTGCCCATCGCTGCAAAGGCTGTGCTATTAAACTCTGCAACTGCGTCGGCCAGGGCAGCATCAAGAACAAGAATATCAGGACGGTGAATACTCTCCTAACCACCTGCCAGCCAAAGAATAACAGCACGAGCGATGCGACGGTCAGAACAACAGACAATCTCTCTGCAGTCCTGTAATTGTAGAACAGGCCGTAAAAGCGGAAGGCCTGGGCGCCGGCGAAAGCAAGCAGGCCCCACAGGACGCTCGGTTTTGCCCCGCCAGTGGCCCGCCGGGGCGGGCCGATCCTGTCTCGGCGCGTCCACAACACGTAAGCCGCCAGGAAAGGAACAAGGATGCCACAGGAGTATTCGTCGTTTCTTTGCCACAATCCCCAAAGATCCGTCAACTCCGGCCAGTAGCACCAGAGGAATGCGATAAGGGTAAGAGCGGCTCCAAAGAACAGGAAGGTGTTTCGGTCTTCAAATCGGAGCCACTTGGGTAATCTCTTATTCGCCCTTCGCTGTACTGCACTGATCTTCTCTCTTACCATATTCGATTTCTTTTTGATCGAGCTTTTCAAGACTCGATCGCATCCAAAAGGTACGGATTTTTCCAGCAGAGAACTTCCGGGCCTGACAACAGCCCCGGCGCCAATCAGACTCCGCTCGACCGTGCAGCTTGGCCCCAAGGTTGCTCCGTCCCAGACCACGCTGCCGATTACGACCGCATCGGCGCCGACTTTAACGTCGGTTTCGAGGACGGTCGGTCCGAGGATAACAGCGCCGTCAGAGACCTCGGCGCCGTCCATAATAACAGCCGGGCCGCAGAGCCTCGCGGCTGAATGCACCGTGGCGCGGCTCGATATCCATACGCCTTGAGAATCTCTCTGTTCGCAGATTATCGAGTCCAGGGGCGGTTTGCGGACACATTCAAGATAATCACCGATAGCACAAAGGTATTCTCTTCGATCCCGAAAATTCCAGGCATAATTCGGCAGCATGGCACCATGAACCTGCCTGCCCGCCCGCACCATCTCGGGGATAAGGCCCTCTTTGATATCAAAATAGCCTCCGCTGGGGATATGCTTCAGGACGTCTGCGCTGCATACATATATTCCGCTGGCCTCTCTGACCTTGTTTGCCCCAGCAATTTCGGGATTGAGCATCACGGTCAATTCGCATTGCCCGCTGCTGTGCGCATCGAGGATCATTTTGACGTTCGGGGCGGCGACCATATTTGCCGGGAGCACTATGAACAAGGCATCCTTTTTTGTCCGCGCGGCATCACGAACGGCCCCTGCGGTTCCGACCGGGAGCGCTTCTTCGAGGAACTCTACTTTCATACGATC
>DATEBC010000321.1:0-4604 GCA_035288065.1 Sedimentisphaerales bacterium
GGCGGCGATGGACCGGCTTTTGTGCGGCGACGTCGGCTACGGAAAGACGGAGCTTGCCATGCGGGCGGCATTCAAGGCGGTCGCGGGCGGCAAGCAGGTGGCGGTCCTTGTGCCGACTACGGTGCTTTGCGTGCAGCACGGCAGGACGTTCACGGAACGCTTTGCGGATTTTCCGGTGACTATCGAGGTGCTCAACCGGTTCAGGACGACGAAAGAGGCAAGGGACATTACCGCGCGGGCCAGGACGGGGAGGGTCGATATTATTATCGGCACGCATCGGCTTCTCAGCGGGGACGTTGGGTTCAAGGATTTGGGGCTTTTGATAATCGACGAAGAGCAGCGGTTCGGGGTCGAGCATAAAGAGCGGCTGAAAAAGATGCGGGTCAACGTGGATGTTCTGACGATGACGGCGACTCCGATTCCGCGGACGCTGCACATGTCGCTATTGGGCCTGCGCGATATAAGCTCATTGGCTACTCCGCCTTTAGACCGGCGGAGTATCGTAACGACGGTGACGCAGTATCGGCCGGAGCTTATTAAGAAGGCTATCGGGCGCGAGTTGAATCGGCAGGGGCAGGTGTTCTTTCTGCATAACCGCGTCCGAACAATTGAAAAAAAGGCGTGGGAGCTGAGCAAGCTCGTCCCCGATGCGAAGCTGGCAATCGCGCACGGGCAGATGAGTAAGAGCGAGCTGGAGAAGGCGATGATAGAATTCGTGGTGGGCAAGACGGACGTGCTGGTCTGCACGACGATAATCGAATCGGGGCTGGATATTCCCAACGCCAATACGATTATCATCAATGATGCCGACCGTTTCGGGCTGGCCGAGCTGCACCAGCTTCGAGGGCGGGTCGGTCGGTACAAGCACAAGGCTTATGCCTATATGCTGCTGCCTGCGACGCGGTCGATTACGCCGATTGCGGCCAAACGCCTCAAGGCTATCGAGGAATACTCGCACTTGGGCGCCGGTTTTCGCATTGCGCTGCGGGATTTGGAAATCCGCGGGGCGGGCAATATCTTAGGGGCGGCCCAATCCGGCCATATCCAGATAGTCGGCTACCAGATGTATTGCGAATTGCTGGCTGAGGCGGTCCGGAAACTAAAGAATGAGCCGAGCGAGCCGATACTGACGGCGGTAGTCGATTTGGGCTTCGCGGCGTATATCCCTAAGAACTATATACCCATAAGCAGGCATCGAATGGACGTCTATCGCAAGATAGCGGTAGCCAGGAACGACGAGGACTTAGAGCAGATTAGGGGCGAACTGACGGACGTCTATGGTCCGGCGCCCGAAGAGGTGGGTATGCTGCTGGAATCAGCCGAGCTGCGAATCAAGGCAAGCAGGCACGGCATAAAATCCATCGTCGCCTCCGAGCCGAATCTGGTATTCTCATTCGATAAAGACGCCGCCCCGGATGCACAAGCCCTGCTCTCAAAAACAACCGGCAAACTAAGAATCGCCGAATCCAACATCGCATACCTGCGATTAGAAAAGAACTACTTCGAGCCCAAGACATTGATAATCGTACTGCGAAAGATGCTTAACTGCTGAGCTCACAAGGATCGCCGGGAAACATGAGTATAAGAAAGGATAAAGATGAGCGAGATGCATGAGCAGAAAAAGAGGCCGTTGTTTTCAGCAGTCGGGATAGTCGCAGGCGCTTTGGTTGTCTTAGCACTTTTCTATTTTATGCTCGCCGGGCTGCAAGGCAGAATTCGATCTCATTCCAGAACCAATCTCACCGGTCTGGAAAAGGCAATGCTGATTTATGGGAGCGATTCTGACGGCAAGCTACCTCCGGCCAAGGAAGCACGTGAGCGTGAGAAAGCAAAGACGGGGAATTATCGTCGTCCGAAGGACGTCAAGGACTTGAGGTACTGGCTGGAGAATATGATCTGGTATCATCGATTTACAAATGAGGAAATAACTGCGGCGACGGCGTGGCCGGAAAACAAGATTGAGATGGCAAAGGGAAGGTTCGATATTCGCCCGGACAATCGCTCTAACCGTGCAGACGATGCGCCGATATTGGTCTTGCCTTATCCGGGCGGGCGGCATCCGCGGATTGGATTTTGGGAGGGGGCGATTGATCCTCAGCGGGAGACCAAGTTCAGCGTGTTCACGCCGTGGGATGCGAATAGCTATGTCGTTCTCGATATCCCGGAGGCGATATGGTCGAATCTCGGCCTGACCTACCTGGCGCATACGCATATCGATACGATATGGACAAAGCAGGGAATCGAGCTGGAAAAACTCGAATGGAATCGCCGCGAGGACGGCAGCCTCGATATCGAGCGCAAGCTGCCCAATGGGATTGCGTTTGGCGTTAAGGTCAGGCCGGCTAAGGATGCCGTTTTGATGGAGATGTGGCTTGCGAACGGGACGGATGAGAAGCTGAGCGACCTGCGGATTCAAAACTGCGTTATGACGAAGATGGCTAAAGGATTCGAGCAGCAGACTAATGAGAATAAGGTACTGACGAATCCTTATGTCGCGTGCAAATCGACCGACGGCAAGCGGTGGATTATCACTGCCTGGGAAGGCTGCTACAACCCGTGGGCGAACGACAAGTGCCCCTGCTTCCACTCGGATCCGAAGTTCCCGGACTTGGAGCCTGGGCAAAAAGAAACGCTGCGGGGGTGGCTATCGTTCTATGAAGGCGAGGATATTGAGGGGGAGTTTGCGAGGATAGAAGCGACGGGCTGGGGGAGGTGAATTGCAGATTTCAGATTACAGATTTCAAATTTCCAGTTTCTGATTTGGGGGCGCTCTCTTGTCAGGAGGCGGGTTTGTGGTTTACTATGTAGGTATGGAAAATGATCGATTTGATTTGACGGGCAAAAGGGCGTTGGTGACGGGGGGCGGGAGGGGGATCGGGCTGGCGATTGCCAAAGGGCTGGCTGAGCACGGGGCGGACGTTGCATTAGTAGCCAGGACGCAAGAGCAGCTTGATGAGGCGTGCGCCGGGATTAGGGCCGATACGGGTCGCAAGGCGGTGAGCTTTCCGTATGACCTGGCGAATTTGGATGGTCTGGAGGCGCTGTTTGACAATGTGGTCGAGCAGGCCGGTGCCGTGGATATTCTCGTTAATTGTGCGGGGACGACGGCGCGAGGGGCGTCCGAAGATGTGAATCTGGCTGACTGGGAGCGGGTGCAAAACGTGAACCTGAAATCTGTGCTCGTTTTGTCGCAGGCGTTTTGCCGGGATCGAAAGCAGGCCGGCACCGGCGGTAGTATCGTGAATATCGGTTCTTTGATGTGCGCCGGGGCGCGGCCGACGACCGCGGCTTATGCCGCGAGCAAGGGCGGGCTGCTGATGCTGACCAAGACGTTGGCGGTCGAGTGGGCGAAGTATGGGATCAACGTGAACGCGATAGGTCCCGGCTATATCGCAACGGAGCTTACGGCTTCGCTGCGGGCGGACGAGGAATTCAACAAATGGGTGCTGTCGAAGACGCCGGCGGGTCGGTGGGGCCGGCCCGAAGACCTTGTTGGCGCAGCGGTTCTGCTGGCGTCCGATGCCGGGGCGTTTATCACCGGCCAAATTATCTACGTCGATGGCGGATGGCTGGCGTTGTTATGAGAGGTGTGGGGGCGGATTGTATGTTTGCATTAGATAAATCCGAGCGTTGGTAATGAGGGCGGGTGTGATATTGTGGGTTTTTGAAAGGCGTCTCTGACTATGAATCAAGGGCGAAGGTTGGATATTAGAAGTTGGGTCGTTTTTGCCGGTATTATTTTGACGGTTGTGGGCGGGTGTGCAAGAAAAGACGGCGGTGCGAAGGGTGATTACAGCGGGTCCTGGGCGCAGGTGGCGGATATATTATCGCGGGTGGCGCCGCCCACTTTTCACGATCGGGATTTCAATATCAAGGATTACGGAGCCGTCGGCGACGGCGAGACAGACTGCAAGAAGGCGATAGACAAGGCCGTTTTGGCGTGCTGCTACGCCGAGGGCGGGCGGGTCGTTGTTCCCGCCGGGACGTACCTAATCAACGGGCCTATCCATCTTCAAAGCGATACGAACCTGCATCTCGATGAGGGTGCGAAGATTGTCTTCGGGACGAACTACGAGGATTATCTGCCTCCTGCGCTGACGCGGTTTGCCGGGACTGAGATATACAACTACTCGCCCATGATTTATGTGTATCGCAAGAAGAATGTTGCGATTACGGGCAAGGGCGAGCTTGACGCGCAGGCGCACGATACGTGGTGCACGTGGGCGGGCCAATCCGGGCAGAGCGGCAAGGAAATCCGGCGGATGAATCAGGAGGGTGTTCCTATAGTGGACCGGATGTTCGGCGAGGGGCACAAGCTGAGGCCGAGCATGGTGCAGTTTTTCGGGTGCGAAAACGTCCTGGTCGAGGGCGTGAAAATAGTCGATGCGCCGGCGTGGTGCCTGCATCCGGTGTTCTCGAAGAACGTAACGATTCGCAATATCAGCTTCAGCTCGAAAAACGTCAACAACGACGGGATCGACGTGGATTCGTGCGAGGACGTGCATATCCACGACGTTGTATTCGACAACGGCGACGACTGCATCGCGTTGAAATCGGGTCGCGGGCCGGAGGGCCGCAAGCTGGCCTGGCCGACGAAGAACGTC
>DATEBC010000322.1:0-4375 GCA_035288065.1 Sedimentisphaerales bacterium
AGCCGACCCCCGCCGGTGTCGATTGGGATATGTGGCTTGGCCCGGCGCCCTGGCGGCCGTTCCATCCGAGCCTTATCAGGGGAGGCTTCAGGGGCTTCCGAGACTATTCGGGCGGCGGGATGACGGACTGGGGCTGCCATACGTTCGGCGGGGCGCTGTTCGGCTGCAACCTGCACAGGACCGGCCCGGTCGAGATAATCCCGCCGGACGGCAAGGACGTTACGAACCTTACATACATCTTCGAGAACGGCGTCAAGATCTACCACGGCGGCGGATGGGGCGGAATACTCACATTCAAAGGCTCCGAAGGCGAGATAGGCGAAAACGGCGACAAGAGCGGCAAGAAAGAGACGCCGCCCAACGTGCACATACCGAACTACAATGGCCGGGGCGGGATATTCGGCGACTTCCTGCACTGCGTTCGCACTCGCCAAAAGCCCTTCAGAGACATCGAGATCGCGCACCGCACGGCGACCGTTGCTCACCTGGGCAATATAGCCTACTGGCTGAACAGACCTTTGAAATGGGACCCGGTTAAAGAAGAGATAATCGGCGACGTAGAGGCAAGCCGATGGCTCGACAGGACAAAACGCGAGCCGTGGAGCGTTTAAGGCATGATCAACTGCGCCGGCGGTATATATTAACTCAAACTGACCGATTTTGTTTTTTGACACGGACCCACGGTCCCATAGGGATTTACACGGATTAACACAGTTTTTTATGTATTTGGATTCCTGCTTTCGCAGGAATGACAGAGGGGAGTTTTCGCTTTGTCAGGTGCTTTAAGGAAAAAAAGATGAAAATGCAAAGAATAGTATTCATAGCCGCTGTAATGCTGAGCGTGACGGCTGCGGTCGGTGCGGCGGTCGAAACAGACACGCTGCTCAAGTCGATCGACACTCTCAAGACATACGAGTACGGCAAGACAAACGGAGTTGATCTGAACTGGGTGGACAAGGAGGTGGCAATGGCGTCGAAAGATGCAAGCATCCGCGGGCAGGTCGAGGATAAGCTCATCGCCACTCTCGCTGCGGCGACGACGAACGATGCAAAGCAGTTCCTCTGCAGGCAGCTTAGGACAATCGGCACGGCCAGGGCGGTGCCTCAGCTCGAATCAATGCTCACAAACCCGGAAATATCGCACATGGCAAGGTATGCCCTCGGCAAGATCGATGCCCCTGAGGCCGGGCAGGCCCTTCACAGGGCGCTGGGCAAGACGTCCGGCAAGGTCAAGGCCGGGATAATCAATACGCTGGCGCAGATAGAATACAGCGATGCAGCGCCGGATATCATCAAGCTCGTGAGCGACGCGGATAAAGACGTCGCAATAGCGGCAATCAGGGCCGCGGGCGGCTTCGGCGGCGCACGCACCGTCATAGCATTGCAGAAGGCGCGTCCTTCGGCTGCCAAGGATCTTCAGGTCGAAATAAATGCGGCTCTTCTTAAATGCGCAGCGAATTTTGCCGCAGAAGGCAATGCCGGCGAGGCCGGTGCGATATACGAGGAATTCTATTCCGGCAAGTACCCAGGTTATCTGCGCGTAGCGGGCCTGCGAGGTCTGGCGGCGACCCGCGGCGAAGCGGCGGCCGATTTGCTGGTTGAGGCCATCAAAGGGGACGATGCGGACCTGCGCAGGAACGCTATCGGGATGATGGCTCTGATAAAGGGCGAGAAGACGACGCAGACGTTCGTCGAGCTGTCCAAATCGCTGCCCGCCGACGGTCAGGAGCTGATTGTGCGCTCGCTGGCCGAGCGAGCAGATGCCTCGGCCGCGCCGGCTATTATTGAAATGGCGGGTAATGAGAACGAGAACGTGCGGCTTGCGGCATTGGAGGCGCTGGGCGGCATGGGAACGCCGCAGGCCGTCGAGCCTCTGGCCAAGGCGGCGGCGACCGCGGGCGAAACGGAAAGGCAGGTCGCAAGGGCAAGCTTAGTGCGGATCAAGGGCGAGGGCGTCGATGAGGCGATTATCAAGGCAGCAAATTCAGGCGAGGCCGACAGGCGAGTCGAGGTTATTCGCGCGATAGGGCAGCGCGGTGATCGCGAGCCGTTCTCCGTACTGCTCAAGACCGCCCTGACCGACGCAGAGGCGTCCGTGCGTCATGAAGCAGTTCTCTCTATGGCGAGAATCGGCGAGCCGGCGGACATCGACGTGCTTGTCAAACTGACAATGAGTCCCAAGGACCCCGGCGACCGGTCGGCTATCGAAAGAGCCATCGTCATAATGTTCGGCAAGATGCCGGACGACGAAGCTCAGGCGCGGTCGGTCATCGCTGTGTTAGACAACGCTCCGAATGAGGCCAAGCCGGTGCTGCTGAGCCTCCTTACCCGGCCTGCGACCTCGGAGGCGCTGGATGCGGTGCGAGCGGGCGTTCAATCGTCCGACGCCGAGGTAAGCGACGCGGCCATCCGGGCGCTGGGCGAGTGGCCCAACGCGGCCCCCGCCGAAGAGATCTATAAGATCGCTCAGACCAGCTCGAATCCGGCGCACAAGCTGCTTGCCCTTCGCAGCTATATACGCATGGCTCCGCTTACGCAGGACCCGATGGGCGCCTACGCCAAGGCGATGAAACTTGTGACGCGAAAGGACGAGATCAAATTGGTTTTGGGTGGCCTGCACCACGCCGGGTCGCGCGAAGCGCTCGAGCTGGCCGAGAAATACACGACCGACGAAGACCTCAAGGCGGAGGCGTATGTGGCGATGGCGAAGGTGGCCGATGTCTATTGCTGGCAGGATGGCCCACGCGCTAAAGCCGCGCTCGATAAGGTAATCGCCGAGGCGCCCAACGACGGCATCCGCAACCAGGCGGGAGACGTTATCAAGAAAATGGAGAGATATAAGGGCCTTATCGTTGCCTGGCGCGGCGCGGGGCCTTACCGAATCGAGGGCGTCAACGACGGCAGGACGGTATTCGAGAGGCCCTTCGCCCCGGAAAAGGACCCCGGTGACAAGGACACTGTCTGGCAGATTGTGCTGCCCGAATTCGAGGGCGATAACAGGATCAACCTGGAAAAGACGTTCGGCCAGATCGACTACTGCTGTGCGTATCTGCGCACCACGATCCATTCTCCCATCGACCAGGAGGCCAAGATTAACTGGAGCGTGGACGACTATATCAAGGGGTGGATAAACGGCAAGGCCGCCGAAGGCGGCAATATCGAGCTTAGGCAGGGCGCCAATAGCTTTATGCTCAAGGTCGGCGACCACGGCGGCGGGTGGAGCTTTAGATGCCGGTTGACAAGGCCCGACGACACAGCAATTGAGGGCCTAAGATTCCTGCCCGAATAACCCACATTAGCAGCACCGTGTTTCACAAGTATTGGGGGCGTGAGAATAACTGAGAAAATCAGAGAAAAACGCCGTAAAAACGCCCGCCGGTATGGTATAATACGGCCAGTCAGTGGACAACACAGCCGCATTGCTGGTGTGTACATTGACCCTCCCGGCGCGGCTTTTATAGACCGGGTGGCATCCTCAAGCCCGAAGGGCTTGGGGATGGCCTTAACGTGGTTGGAGGACGAAAAGATGAGTCCGATGGGCAGTTCAAGGCTTTGGGGGAAGATCTCTGTACTAATTGCTGTCTGCGGGTGGGGTCTGTCGGCTCAGGCCAAGTACGATGGCGGCTCCGGTGAACCTAACAATCCCTATCAGATTAGTTCAGTTTCCGACTGGCAGGAGTTGATGGCGACCCCAGGAGACTGGGACAGCCATTTTGTCCTGACGGGTGATATAGACCTCAACGACGTGCCAATTACCCCCGTCGGCAACGATGCCAACGAGTTCAGTGGGGTCTTCGACGGAAATGATTATGTCATCCGCAACGCGGATGTGAATATGCCCGGCAGCGATTATGTCGGCCTGTTCGGTTATCTGGGAACAAACGGACAAATCAGGAATCTCGGCGTAGAGGATGCCTCGATTCTCGGCAGGTCGCGTGTCGGCGGCCTGGTAGGAAGGAATGAAGGCACCCTCAACGACTGCTACACCACCGGCAATGTCAATGGAAGGGGAGAAGTCGGTGGTTTGGTGGGATTGAATTACGGTAGGATCACTACCTCTTATACCACCAGTTCGGTCAACGCAGGAGATTATGTTGGCGGCCTCGTGGGATTTAATGATAGTGGCAGACTCACCGCTTGTTATGCGACCGGTTCGGTTAATGGAAGTGGCGATTGTGACGGCGCCGGTGGCCTGGTCGGAGCAAATCGCGATGGCAATCTCACCGCTTGTTACGCAAGTGGGGCTGTCGATGGAAGTGCAGATGGTGACGGTGTCGGTGGCTTGGTGGGAGCGAATTGGGGTGGCAGCATTAATGGCTGCTATGCCACCGGTCAGGTCAGCGGAAGTATGGATGTCAGCGGATTGGTAGGATGG
>DATEBC010000323.1:0-5961 GCA_035288065.1 Sedimentisphaerales bacterium
GTCCAAGAAAACAAACCGACTCTCAAGATTTGCCGCCCGAGAATACAGCAATTATACGGCATTTTTCGAGGCTAACGCAGCCGTTTGAAGGGTATTTGTCTCTGGTTTCGTCCTCCAAAAAGAAACGGGGTCCACACCACGGAATGCGGTGTGAACCCCGAATTTGTACAAACCTATTGGTTAACCAATACTTTCGTAAGTATCAGTGTTTCCTGCGATTACGAAGCAGGGCAAGGCTACCAAGACCAAGCAATCCCATAGTTGCCGGCTCGGGGATGCACTCGGTCACGATTTCCAACTGATCGACAACGATATCGCCTTTGATGGCGATCCATTCCTCAGCCGGATTCGGCCAGATGGTGATCTTGTAGAGCGTGACATTCCAGTCGTTCACCGGAACCTGCGGCTCGATGGCCATTTCCATAGCCGTCATTGGATCCGCGCTGACACCGACGAGCGGGCGGTTCGGCAACGAACCGAGCGCGCCGGCTCTCCATGTCAGCAAGATGTCGATAGTCTTGTACTCACGCTGCGTGGGGTCATTGGGGATGATCACATCGATCTCGCCCGACAACGCCCAGCCGCCGCCATTGCCGGTAGGATCGGGAACCCAGCCCCCGGCGGGGCTCGTGTCCACAGTTAAAACGGGGACACCGTAGTCGTTACCAACTACGTCGGGCGCCAAAGCCGTCTCGGTGTCGAAGTACCATATCTGAGACGTGGTAGTCGCAAAAGCGGCCGACCCTGCTCCCAGAATCACAAGGAAACATATAGCAATCAATTTCTTCATCATAAGCTCCTCCCGGAAACTCAGATTTCTTTCTATTTGGCAACGAGCCAAATCGTGCATCATCGTCGAGCAAGCTCAAATGACCTGACACTCACTCTTGCGAGTTCTCGGACTAATCACAGAACAAACAAGCAATACGTAATCTTCACCCAACCTGTGCTTGCTTGATAAAAAGCTTTTTCCGTGACGCCAATTGTTGCAACAGCAGTCAGCGACGTCACAGTTCGTCAAAGAACACATTATTCAATAGTTTACAGTTCACCTGCAACCGTTGTCAAGAGAAAAAGATGATTTATTGGACGTATTTTAGACCCCGACCCTTCTGCTTCGCTCTAAGTCTTGTTATTACCGGAATTTACGTCTATCAGCAAAAGCGTCATTTGCGCTGAGGCAAGGCCAGGGAGAGGATTGCGAAAGAATAGGAGCGAGTAGCACTAAACATTATGAAACAATAAAATACAAGAAAATGCTTGACAATACCGCAACGGAGCAGTACACTCTCAAGAAACGGTCCTTTTTGATTTAGGAGGCGTATCATGGGTAAGACGCGATTATTTTCTTTGGAGCTGTTTCGGGATTTTCAGGATAAAGAGCGTTTCTTCGAGAACCTGACGAGCGATGCGGACATAGGGCGACGGATAGCGGGGCAGTACATTCTGCTGAACCTGTTTGCACTGATTTATGGCGTCGTTATGGGATGCTACAATGGACTTGAACAGGCGGTTTCTTCAGGTATTAAAGTGCCGGCCTTTCTGACTTTAACGCTGCTGGTTTGCTTTCCGGTGTTCTATATCATTCAATTTGTCCTGGGCTCGAAGCTTGGGCTGCTGCACATGCTCAACGTGATACTGAACGGATTTCTTATGGTCTCGCTGATTATGGTGGCGTTTGCTCCGATTGTGATATTCTTTTTGATAACGGGTGACAACTACGCCTTTATCAAGCTTCTGCACGTTGCGATATTTTCGGTGTCGGGTTTCTTCGGAGCAAAGACTATGGTCGAGGCGCTGCGCTATTGCTGCGAAAAGAGCAAGGTTTATCCGAAGGTCGGCGTTGTTGTCTTTCGGTTCTGGGTAGTCATCTTGGCGTTCGTTGGGATGCAGTTGGCCTGGAATCTTCGGCCTTTTATCGGGAATAGAGGGATGAAGTTCGAGCTGTTCCGCGAGCGAGAGGGCAATTTCTATCTGTCGGTGATTCACTCAGTGCGGGACGTCGTTGCCGGCGATAAGAAGGCGGGGGAGTGAATAACGAATCTCGAATGGGACTCTCCTGATCGCTAATTAGCGCAACGACATGCAATAAAGGTGATAATTCGTGGACAACGACATTATGACATTGGAGGAAGTGGCGGCGTATTTGAGGCTCAAGCCGCAGACTATTTATACCTGGGCGCAGGACAAGAAAATACCGGCGGCTAAACTGGGCAAGGAGTGGCGGTTCAAGAAGTCGATGATTGACGAATGGTTCGTTCGGCATATCGACGAGAAGTTCAACGACGTTCTTAAGGCGTGCCGGGAGAAGCAGGGCAGTGAGCCAGAACGGGCAAAATGAGCTAAAGTGCCTAAACTGAGCTAATACCCTGTCAAACTTGATTTTGTGGGCATTGTCATTGCGAGGAGGCCGAAGGCCGACGTGGCAATCTCATTCCCCTCGAAAGATAGAGACTCTTCAGGCACCAAAGCGCCTCACGAGACACCCGCCTGCAAACAGCAAAAAAAAAACAGCTAACGCCCTTGACGCTCGAGAAGAAATGAGTATATTTATACAACCCCCATCGCGGTGGGGTATTGTAGAGGGGGCTAATTTTTTGGTTGGTTTATTGGAGTACTGATATGATAAAGGTCAAAGAACTTCGGCGCAGTTTTGGGCCCGTCGTTGCTGTTGACGGCATATCATTCCAGGTGGATAAAGGGCAGGTCCTCGGTCTGCTCGGCCCCAACGGCGCCGGCAAGACCACCGCGATGCGCATGCTCGCCTGCTTCATCCTGCCCGATAGCGGCACGGCCTCGGTCTGCGGGTATGATATCCTGAAAAATCCGATTGAAGTGAAGCGTTCGCTGGGCTACCTGGCCGAGAATTCGCCCGCCTATCCGGAAATGACAGTCGGCGGGTTTCTGAACTTCGTGTGCGACGTCCGCCAAATCACCGGCTCGGCGCGAAAGGCCGCGCTCGACCGGATTGTCCCTGCGTGCTCGATTGATTCGGTATATCATCAGACGATTGAGACCCTGTCGAAGGGCTACAAACGGCGGGTCGGCCTGGCACAGGCCCTCATTCACGACCCCGACGTCCTAATCCTCGACGAGCCTACGGATGGACTCGACCCAAACCAGAAATTCGAGGTGCGAAAGCTCATCGCCAAAATGGCCAAGGACAAGTGCATCGTTGTCTCCACGCACATCCTGGAGGAGGTCGAGGCGATTTGCTCGCGGACGATCATTATCGCAAAGGGCAGGATTCTCGTCGATTCGACACCGGCCAAGCTCAAAGAAGAGCACGGCTGCGGTCTCGACGCCGTCTTCCGCAAAATTACAAAGTCGAACGGCTCAAAGGGCGCGAAAAACTGAGTAGTAGAGGCGCGGCGCTTCCTGCAAACGCCGCCTGTTCTTCTCAAGAGGTGTACGGATATGAATAGTTTTAAGGCTGTATTTAAGAGGGAATTGAAGAGCTATTTTGCCACACCTCTTGCTTACGTGTTTCTCGTCATATTCCTGTTCTTCGCCGGATACCTGACGTTCAAGCAGGGTTTTTACGAAATGCGTCAGGCGGACATGCGGACCTTTTTTATGAATCTGCCCCTGCTGTTTGTCTTTATGGTCCCGGCAGTTGCGATGCGCCTCTGGGCCGAGGAGCGAAAGGTCGGCTCAATCGAGCTGCTCTTCACTCTGCCCATCTCCATAATGCAGGCGGTCCTCGGCAAGTTCTTCGCAGCATGGCTTTTCCTCGCCATCGCCCTGGCGCTGACGTTCCCCATGGTGATAACCGTATGCTACCTCGGCGACCCCGACGGCGGACTCATTGTTACGGGCTATATCGGAAGCCTCCTGATGGCCGGAGGATTTCTCGCCATAGGATGTTTCTTCTCCGCTGTCAGCAAGAATCAGGTCATCAGCTTCGTCCTCTCGGTCGTTGCCTGTGCGGTTCTCGTCTATGCCGGCATGCCCACCACGATGAACTATCTTTCGACCTTCATGCCCGCCGGGCTCGTCTCGGCCATCGAGGGTATGAGCTTCGAGGGACACTTCGAGTCGATCCAAAAGGGCGTCCTCGAATTCAAGGACCTTGCCTATTTTGTCTTGATAATCCTTGGCTGGATCGCCGCCTGCACTATTGTTTTGGATGAAAGGAAGGCAGCTTAATGAGCGGAACCTTGAGAGCTATAATCGGCGCAGTTCTCGTTCTGGTGATTACCTTGTCTGCGATAAGCATCTGCCAGAACACTGCAAAAGGATGGAAGGTCGATATTACGGACCAGCGGCTTTACACACTCAGCGACGGCACCAGGGCGATTCTAAGCAAGCTCAATCAGCCGATTACCGCCAAGCTCTTCTATGCCAAGACCGCCGCCCTGAGGGGGCCCGACCAGATTCGATACTTCAACAACTACTACCAATTCGTCCTTGCCCTCTTGCAGGAGTATGTCGCCGCATCCAAGGGCATTGTCCGACTCGAGGTGATCGATCCCAGGCCGTTCTCAGAGGAGGAGGCGGAGGCCATGCGATACGGACTCGAAAAATTCCCAATTACCCAGGAGGAAAACTTCTTCTTCGGCCTGGTCGTCCAGACGCAGTTCGGAGTCGAGAAGGTTATCGAGTTCTTCTCGCCCGACCGCCAGAATTTCGTCGAGTACGATATTAGCTATCTGGTAGATACGGCCATTACCCAGCAAAAGACTAAGATCGGCGTCCTCAGCTCACTGCCCGTTATGGGCGACGATATGAGCGGCTACATGGCCCAAATGATGCGGATGCAGGGCCAGCAGCCAAGAGGGCCCTGGACTATTGTCGAGCAGTTGCGCAGACAGTACGAAGTCAATCCCGTTCCGGCGGATGTCAACGACATCAACGACGTTGACATCCTGCTGGTCATTCATCCCAAAGATCTGCCCGATCAGACTATGCTGGCCATTGACCAGTTTGTCTTGAAGGGCGGCAGGACGATTGTCTGCGTCGATCCGCATTGCCTTAACGATCAACCCGCCCAGCGAAATCCGATGATGCCTCAGCAGCAGTCGCAAAAGTCCGACCTCAACAAGCTCATGCGCAATTGGGGCCTTGAGATGCCGGAAAACACCATTGCCGGCGACCTTAATCTCGCATTAGCCGCCAGGATGGGCGAGGACGGCATCGTGGGCTTCCTCGGCCTGCGGCCCGAACCCGGTTGCTTCAATAAGGATAGTGTCATAGCCGCAGAGTTGAATCAGGTTACTATGCTCTTCGCCGGAGCGCTCAACGAGGTCGGGGAATCTATCGACCCGAATGTCCCCTCCGTCGATGTCGAGCGCACCCCGCTTGTTAGTACCACCGTTCAAGGCAACGTCGTAAAGGTCGATAGTCCCTACGAGTTGATGTTTATGGACCCGGGCATTCTGAGAAATAAATTCAGGCCGGGAGTCCAGCCGGTTACGATGGGCTATCTGCTTACCGGAAAATTCAAGACAGCCTTCCCCGACGGCGTCGCAATCGAGGCCCCGGCGCCCAAGGAAGAATCCGACGAGTCCGCCAATGACGATGAAGACAAGACGACAACAAAGCTCATCAAGCCGGAACTGATCGAGGCGACAGAGGATTGCGCCGTCATTGTTTTCAGCGACGTGGATTTCTTGAGCGACAGGGTTGCATATCGCGATTCCTTCTTCGGCAGCAAGATGATTGTCGGAGACAACAGCGCATTGCTGCTCAATGCGATCGATGATTTGAGCGGTTCGAGCGATCTGGTCTCCATCAGGTCTCGCGGCAACTTCCGCCGGCCCTTCACCGTTGTCGATGCCATCGAAAAGCAGGCCGAGGAAAAAACCGCCGAGAAAATGAAAAGCGTCGAAGCGGCCATTGCAGGATATAATGCCGACCTTCAGAAGATGGTTGCCTCCGCAAAGGAGGGCGAAGAGGAGGTCTTGGGTAATGCCATTTTGAAGCAGCGACGTGACCTCGAACAGAAAATCTACGATGCCG
>DATEBC010000324.1:0-5286 GCA_035288065.1 Sedimentisphaerales bacterium
AGCAGGGGGCGGTATCTTTCGTGGTACCGCCCACTTATAGCACATATATGCTGTTGCCCACAATGCGGTAAATCCGTCTTTTTCACAGCCTTAGCCCATAAACCAACCTTAGAATTCACCAACTTTTTTGGAGTTGAGCCATAAAAGAAAAAATCGTTTCTTGATTTTTTCTTTTTAGCGACAACGTGTTATTTCATGAGTAGTTAGGTGATTATTGAAGAAAATCACAAAGAAGATTTTCTTCAACAATATAGGCCTAACCTGCAATTTTGCAGAACTCATAATGGAAAGGAATCACCATGGAGACAGTATTAAAGACAAACATCGCAGATATCGAGCCGAGCAGGGGCAAAGTCCGCGATATATACGATCTGGGCGATAAGCTGCTTATAGTCGCCAGCGACAGGCTCAGCGCCTTCGACGTCGTCATGGCCAACGGAATACCCTATAAGGGCAAGGTGCTCACGCAGATATCGCTGTTCTGGTTCGATTTTCTAAGCGATATGGTCGATCATCATCTAATCAGCGCCGACCTGTCCGAGTTCCCCGCGCCCTTCTGCGACAGTCCGGAGCTGGCCGGGCGCAGCATGCTCGTCAAGAAGGGCAAAGTCCTGCCCATCGAATGTGTCGTCCGGGGCTACCTGGCCGGTTCGGGCTGGAAGGAATACTCCCGGAATGGAACCGTCTGCGGGCACAAGCTGCCCGGCGGCCTGAAGCAGTGCCAGAAGCTGCCGGAGCTGATCTTCACCCCGGCCACCAAGGCCGAGCGGGGCGACCACGACGAGAATATCAGCGTCGCGCAGGCGGCCAAGATCGTCGGCAAAGAGAAGGCCGAGTACGTCCGCGACCGCAGCATCGAAATCTTCAAGAAGGCCAGCCGGTACGCCGAGACAAAGGGAATTATCCTGGCCGATACGAAATTCGAGTGGGGCGAGGTTGACGGAAAGATTATCCTGATAGACGAGGTCCTAACTCCCGATTCGTCCCGCTTCTGGCCCGCCGACAAATACCAGGCCGGCAGAGACCAGGAGAGCTACGACAAGCAATTCGTCCGCAACTACCTCGAATCCATCCACTTTAATAAGTCCGGCCCGGGTGTCGAGCTGCCCGACGACATCAGGCAAAAAACCGCCGAGAAGTACATCGAGGCCTACGAACAGCTCACCGGCAAGGAATTCGAGAGGTAAGCTGGTGCGACTTGGATAAACGCCTTGCCATATATCAATGGGCCCAGTTGCTGGCCCTCTCATCGGTGCACTTCACGGTCGATATGCTCGGCAATATGCTGCCCTCGATACTTCCCGAGGTCCGCAGCGAGTTCGCGATAAGCCTCTCGCTCGGCGGCTTCGTCCTGGCGGCCCTGACGATCACGGCCAACGGAATCCAACTGTTCACCGGCCGCCTCCGCGGCGAACATGCAAGGCCGCTCTTTCTGCACGTCGGCATGGCCCTGGCCGTCTGTATATGCCTGCTGCCCGCCCTGCCGAAATCGGCCCTCGGCGTCTCCATACTGATCTTTCTGGCCGTCATTTGCGGCGGCGGAATCGGAATAGTCCACCCCGAAGGCCTCCGCGGCATCCACACCCTCACGCGCATCCCCCCCGCAATCAGCACTGCAGTCTTTATGACCGGCGGCTTCGTCGGCTTCGCCGCCGGCGGCGCCATCTCCACCGCCCTGGTATCGCGTTTCGGGCTAAACGGCCTGTACCCTCTGCTTCTATGCCCCATTTTCGGCATCTTGATGGTAATCCTGCTGCGAATCCGCCTGGCCGTCGAGTCGATTCCCACTGACGCACCGGCGCCGAGACCGGCGAAGAGCAGCCTCGATTTTCGCCTCCTGCTGATTATGGCAACGCCGGCAGCCGTCTCAACTACCCTCATCGCGATGCTCTTGCCCACGCAACTCGAGGAGCTCGGCTTCGCCCTTACCTTCGGCGGCTTCTCGGCAACGATGTTCGGCCTCGGCGGCGCCCTCGGCTCCTTCGTATGGGCCGTCGTCGCACATCGAAAGGGCGAGCTGCTCTGCTCGACCCTCGCATTCCTGCTCGCAGGGCCCTTCGCTTTTCTATATCTACTGCTGCTGAGCGAGACCTGGGCAATATGGATAATCTTCGCCGCCGGCTTCTGCGCCTTCGCAGGATATATACTGCTGATCACATTGGCCCGATACGCAGCCGGAGCCGGCCTCGGCTCGCGAATGGGCTGGATCGTCGGCGGAACATGGCTCTTCGCAAGCATCGTATTCATGCCGCTCGCCGTCGCCGCGGACCGCTTCGGCACCGCCCAAGTAATGCAATACGCCCCCTTAGGCTACCTCCTGTCGGGTCTTTTTGGCATCTATCTTCTATTGAGAACCCGCATCGGCCCCCGCCAGAATCAGCCCTGACAGCCGAAAAAAGCCGATCCAGCCCCTAAATAGTTCCTGTTGCGGAAAGCTGAAATCGCCAATGTCACCCCGCGCAAGCAGGGGTCCACGCCGAAAAAATGGATTCCTGCTTTCGCAGGAATGACAAACACTGTTTGCGCAGCAGAAACTAAATAACTGCGCGGGCACATTTTCTGCGGGATTCTTTTGCACGAAATGCACGCACCGCTGTTACTATTATATGAAAGCTGAACATGTTCGCTTCTGTGTGAATTTGGAGAGTGCTAAATGAAGCATTCCGAGCGATTAGAGCTATTTGAAAATGTAAGAGCCCGCTACTCGGTGTTTCTGACCTCTGTGCTCTGGAAACTAACCGCAGACAGGGAAGTTTTTGCCGAGGCGATGCAATACGCCCTCTTTGGGATATGGCAGCACGTCGAGAAGCTCAAAGACGAGACAGCGACAAGCTACATCTACAGAGTCGCCCTGACAGCCAACTCGAAGGCCTGGCGCAACAGGGTCGGGCGAAACGGCGAGATTCCAAACGACCCAATCGACCCGGCCGAGGATGCCGATGAGAGGCTCGACAGGGCTGAGGCGGCGGCGATTGTCAGGCGCGAGATCAGCCGGCTGCCGAGAAAACAGGCAAAGGCAATTGTCATGCGGTATCTCGAACAGCAGGATTACGAGGCGATTGCCGAGAAGCTTTCGTGCAGCATAGCGGGGGCGAGGTCGAACGTATCCAGGGCAATGGCGACTTTGAAGAGTAAGCTGGCCGCCTTGGTTTAACGGGAGTTGAAAATGAACGACGATAGACTCGAAAAAATACTGAACAGCATCGGCGCCGAAGACATACCGGCTGAGGCGCACAAAATCGCTCAGGATGCATCCAACAATTTCAGCAAGTTTTTGAGACAACCAAGCCAACCGGCAAAACCCTCTTTATTGGAGCTTATCATGAGAAGTAGAACAGTAAAACTCGCCGCTGCTGCGGTAATAGTAATCGCAGTCCTTGCCGGCCTACCGTTCTTCGGCGGCAAGACTACAAGCGTTGCCCTTGCTGATGTCCTCGCGAAGGTCGAGCAGGCGCAGGCATTTATGTACAGGATGAAGATGAGTATGACCGGCTCTATGATGCCGGGCGGGCCGGCTTTGAATCAGGATGTGGAAAGCACCATCATCATCTCCAATGACTTCGGAATGAAGATGGAGATGGATATGACCGACCCCAATACCGGCGAGAAAACCTCCCAGCAAATGTACCTTGTCCCTGATAGCAAGCTGATGGTTATGGTCATGCCCGAGCAGAAACGGGTTATGCGCATGGAGTTCAGCGACGATGTGCTCGCCCGGACGAAAAAGGAGAACAACGACCCCCGCGAAATGATAAAGGAGATGTTGGGCGTCAAGTACGCCGAGCTGGGCAAATCCGAAATTAACGGGATTGAAGTCGAAGGCTTCGAGACGACCGACCCGGCGATCCACGGAGGCGCAATGGGGGACGTCAAAGTCACTCTCTGGGTGGACGCCGCCACCTGGCTGCCGGTCTTCGGCGAGATAGATATAACCATAAATGAAAAGATGCGAATTACAGGCACCATCTACGATTATCAGTGGAATGTCCCGGTTGACAAGAGCATCTTCGAGCCCGTCATCCCCGCAGACTACGAGGCCTTTCCGAAAGAAGGCATGAAGATGCCGGAGATGACCGAGGAAGCGGCCATCGAAGGCCTGAAGATCTTTGCGGACCTCTGCGGCCACTACCCCAAACAGGCCAACTTGATGGACCTGATGCAGGAAATGTCTGCCGTTATGGTCAAGCAGGTGCCGAAGGAAAAACCGGGCGATATGACGGAAGCCGAACTCGTTACCAAAGCGATGGAAACCATGCGGCCGATCCAGTCGCTCGGCATGTTCTATATGGCCCTGGTTCAAGACCAAAAGGAGCCCGCCTACTACGGAGAAACGGTCGGGCCTAAGGACATCGGCGCGGTGCTGATGCGGTGGAAGAGCGGCGAGAACGAATACCGCGTAATCTTCGGCGACCTCTCAGCCCTGACCGTTACCGCTGAGAAACTAAAGGAACTCGAAAACTAACCACCCCGGAAACCGGCGACTTAAACACCAAGGCCGAGCAGTTCACAGGCTCGGCCTTTTTTGTGCGCATCGGCCTATTAGCCACTCACAGTTGAATTTGTGGGTGCTGTTCGCTCAGCAGCCAGCTAAGGGTCGTGGATTCCTGCTTTCGCAGGAATGACAACTAACAAGATCAACGTTGACGGGCTGCTATGCATGGCTGCGCCCTCTCAGAGTCCCCAGGCCTTGGCGAAGGCTTGGAAGCTGCGGTCGTAGGTCTTCTCGGCCTTGGGCGGGAAGCAGCAGCCGGGAAGCTGTTTGCTCGCCAAGTGGTAGCTTATGCAGTCGCAGCACGTGCCCTTGCGGCTGCAACCCGGATACGAACACGTGCAGATCTCCAGGTTTTCTTCTTTCTTACATTCCATATTCGACTATCTCCTTCTATGTTATTCCAAATGAGTTCTGCAAAATTGCATGTTAGGCCTATATTGTTGAAGAAAATCGTCTTTGTGATTTTCTTCAATAATCGCCTAACCTCTTGTCTGATAATATGTTCGCGTTAAAAAGAAAAAATCAAGAACGGATTTTTTCCTTTATTAAGTAGGCCTAACCTGCAATTTTGCAGAAGCCCTTTCATTCCAACGGTAACTCATATAGGCTAACGCTGATGGCGGGTATTTTCAGGCTCTCGACCGGGCCGTCGCCGAAGACGGTCTGCTCAATCCTTATCCTCGGCTCTTTGCCGGGCTCGTTGTAGGCCATTGGATCGGGATGGGCTATATGCCACCTTTGGCCGCCGTCTGCGCTGAGCCGCGCGCCTTTGACCTCCAACGGAAGCTCAAGCT
>DATEBC010000325.1:0-6021 GCA_035288065.1 Sedimentisphaerales bacterium
GTCGGACAGACAATCAATCCCAAATCCGGATTGCCCGACTTCTTAATCCCACAAGCCGCCCCCCCCGCCAAAAATCCTTTGGCAGCCGTTATTGTGACATTTGTCATTTACTTGCCTTCACTAAAAGTTCACTTTCGGTCAGGATGTCTCTACTTCAACCTTTTCTCCATCTGATAATACTCAAAATTCCTGCCATTGTCAAGTTCGACCAGGCTGTTAGCAACCGTCAGGTACCCCAATGATTCATAAAACTTTTTTGCGTTTGCCAGTGCACGCAATCGCACAGTCTCTACGGCATTCATCGTAGCCCGCATTTCAAGTTCGTTCATAATCATTTTGCCTATCCCTTGCTTCTGGTGCGCAGGGTCAACAAATACCCTTAGGATAGCGCCCCCTATAAGACTGCCGGTCCCCACAATTTCCCCCTGCACTTCCGCAACAACAATGTATCCGTCCTGGGCCGTCTTGAGGATATTTCCGCCCCAATGGAACATATCGAAAAAGTCCATAATCTCTTTGCAGTAAACATCTCGGTAACAAATATCTATTGTTCTCTTTATCAAATCCTTGACATATTCCAAATCCGAGAGCTCAAATTCTCTTACTTTTAACTGCTCTTTCAATAACATTTTCTTTCCTTTCTCTTCAGGACTCAATAAAAAAAGGCCTTCCAGAGCGCTCGGCTCTGAAAGGCCTTCAATATCTTCATATATCTTTCGCTCAGAGCATCTTGCGCCTCTTTCGAACTTTGCTAAACCTGCCAAACCAGAACATAAACGCGCAGAATCTGCCTTCCGCCCCCAATCCACTACGTGCTCTGAACAAATTGTCTCTACCCAACTGCTTCATCAAGTCCATTTCTGCCACAACTTGCATTATCGATATTTATTATAGCAAGTTTTCGACGAAGGTCAATAAAAATTCTACACAAAATTACAAAAAATCCCTGTTTGTATTTGGACTGCTTATTCAAAGCCAGACTACCTGTTTAAGAACGTGCCTGATCCACGGACTGTTCTCCTGCTCCATTCTGCGAACCTCCTCGCTGGTGTAGGGGAACACGTCGCAGCTTACCGGCATATCAGAAGGCACATAGTCCGGGATTCGGTCGATAAAACGCTTATGGCTTCGCCGGAGGACTATCAGGAGGTCAACGTCACTGGCCGGCCCGTAGGTGCCGGCGGCATACGACCCGAAATATCCGACCTTCTCCACCTCCGGTCGGCTCGCCCTGAGCTGCCCTGCATACCGCCGCAGTCCAAGCAATACGGCCTTTTCATCGGCGAAGACAACCCGCACAGAATTCAACGACCTTTCGCGCATTCTCAATAGCCTCGTTCGCATCGTTCCTTGTGTAGTAGTCACCCGGCATCCCCGCGTCAAACCCATTCGGGTACCTGGTTGGAATATAATGCTTATCAAGACCCTTTGCCGCATCCAGCAAACCACAAGGGACCTCTATCTGCTCGCCGAGGGCTTTGAGCAGGCCAAAGACCGAGTGCCCCCAGCCTTCGCCGTGCAGGTGGAGGAAAACCGCCTTGACAGCCTTTTCCGCTGACTGTTGAGCGCTGAAGCAAGACCATTCAAACTGTTCGTAATCGCACGTGTTGATGGCATGACTCAGGTCTCGCTCGGCCTGAGCCAGCCAGTCCTTTGACCTGTCGGGCATTTCACAGTCCCTTTCTGAGTTAGCAGAGTCTTCTATGATTCGCCAAGCGTCATTCTAATCCTTTGTGCCTATTCTGGCCAAGCTATTTCTCGTCCCTGCCAATCGGCAGTTCCACTTCAAACAACTACAGGGCCGTTACGTTCCGCGAGCGAGCATCCTTAATCGGGGACACACCGTTGCTGAGTATTCCGCTAATCGCCATATCCCTGAATTTCTTCATAGGGTCGTAGAATTTTCTCTTCAGATCGACTGTGTTGACGATCATTCCGGGACGATTGGCCTTCAACTGGCTTACGATCATACCGTCCGGCTGAATAAAGCACGACGGATAAGGCGCATAATACCCGCTCGAATTCGACATGCTGACCCAGAAATAGTTGGTCGCCGCGTGAGACTGCATTGTCTGCCGCATTATGTGGGTATGCACGCTCGGCCCGGTCTGTCCGGCGTTATAGAACGACTGCAGGACGCAGTTGACGCCCTCCTTGTAAAGCGCGCGATAAAGCTCCGGAAAACGCAAATCGAAGCATATAAGCAGCGAGCATTTCACGCCGTTGATGCTGAAATTCACGAACCTGTTGCCGGGCGTCAGCCGGCGCAAGTCCCCCGGCGTGCAAAACCGCTTGTCATACCGATCTACGATCTTGCCCCTGGGGTTGATCAGATACAGGCTGTTGTAAGGCTTGTTCGGCTCGGTCAACCTGTGCGTACTGCCCAGAACGACCCATAATCCCAGCTCCCCGGCAAGCCTCACCACCTGCTCGGTCTGGCCCTTGAGCAAATCCCAGTCGTATCCCTTGAAGCTGGGAAAATCCGTCCCGACGTACCCGCTCAGCGCACATTCCGAGAAATGCACAACATCGGCCCCGGCCCTGCTCGCCTTGCGCATATACCGGCATATCGCCCGTGAATTCCGCACTATCGAGCGTCCCACGGCAAATTGACATGTAGCAACCTTCAATACTCGTTCCGTCATACTCGCTTACCGAAGGAACTCAGTGGAAGCAGGGATTTGCTCTACTCGCTTCGCCAGACTTTTTCTCCGACCAGCATCTTTCCACGATGCTCTTCTCTCCACTTGTCAGAAATCCCCATCTGGTATTTGATGGTTGCCGTCGGCGAAATCCCGAAGACATTTACAATCTGAGCGCCAGTCAAAAGAATAAGAGTCGTTACCTTGAATTCACGGGGAGGCGCCAGAGCAATCAGATAACGGATATCTTTCACTTTAAGGCGTAGCTGACGGTTCCATGTTTCGTTTATTACTTCGTCAGAACCCGGGTGGTACCGACCGAAGTCAACCGTGATGTTCCTGCCTGTATGGTGTTTTACTTCGAGAGCTTGATGGCGTATGTCAGGGAATAATCCGCCGCCGGGCGGATAGTTGTAGCCTAACCGCTTGGCAACCTCGAATTCAAACCAGTGTCCCTTCGGACGAACATCGAGAATACGCCCATCAACATCTCTTGGCGCCTCAATCCCCATCAAATCCTCAATGAGAAGAGCAATTTCCTCAACTGTGTAAAAGGCGTCCTTACCCGGCGCCTGGTTTGCCAAGCCATTCGCATCCTCCAGATCCGTTTGAAATATGAGCTTCTTCTTTTTATTTGCCGAGATTATTAGAGATCCTCGAACGGTCATTCGCGAGCAATTCCTTTCTTGACTGGCGGCGCACTCCTCAGAGACAATGTCCGCTCGATTTCTCTGATTTCCTCCTTTGTAAGCTCGAACAATTCATAGCAAAGACGGTCGTTCTCGTTTTCAAGTTGCCCCCGCTCGTACTCATTGGTCGTGTTCAGTAACCGAACAACGTTCCGAGCAACCGACAACTTCAATTCAGCAGACTCCAACAGGCGTTTGGGCACCGGGTACTCTCGAATATAGGACGACCAATACCGAAAACGTTTAGCATACAGCGAATTGCCGCTGGTCGTCTTGTGGACATACTCGATCACCCTTGAGTTCAATAAACCGAGGGCGGAGTAGTATGAAGCATCCGATCGGTCGGTCAGCACCATATAAAAGCAGGTCCCGTTAACGTAAAAGCCCTTATCGTCCAAGGCAAAACGATTGTAGGATGAGATATCCGGCGTGACGATTTTTCTGCTCTTGAAGTCACTCGGAGATTGATGAACCCAGATTTCATACCAACGACGTCCACTCTCTGCAAGGTAAGTCCGCGATTCCAACTGAGAGCGATTTGCCTCAAGATACTCCTTAATTCGCGGGTAGGCATCCAGCTCAACCGGAACTACCCGTCCGTTTCTCTCGATGTGCGGATATAAAACAAACAGATCGTGCTCCGGGTCCCATGAATAATTCCACCGACCGACATTGTGGCTCTCTATAAGTGGGAAAATCAAAGCCGCCTCCAGAGCTTTTTCTTGCACAAAATCCGCGGTCATGGGCTTGATAAACACGTCATCTGCAGTTGTCTTTAAGCCGACGCTAATCTTCTGGCAGAGATCGCCAATAGTGCAGGCAGAATTGCGCCTTAGCTTGAGTAGCAGGTTGTCCTGACGTTCATCGTGGAAAGTCCACACTTTGGCGTCCGAAGATGGCGGCTCGACATAGAAACGCTGTACACGAAACACTCTACCGCCGACAGATACATTTTTGTCAAAAGGAATCTCAGTCTGGCGCAGAAAGTGTAGAATATTCTCTGTCTGGGGTGTAAGTCTGCTCGCTATTCCATTCTGTGCCTCTGCAACCGACGAGTAAGCAATACGACTCTCTTTCCTATCAGCGCGAGATGCAATTAAGATCATCGGCAACACAGCAGCATCAAAGAGCTTGGTATCGGCGAGATCTGTTATTTCTTCGATGCTGAAACGCCTTCCCAGGAACATTCTGATTCTCTTGGCGCCTGCGGTTGAAAGGATCTTATTGGAAACAATGAAGCCTAGTCTGCCAGATTTATTTAGAAGGTATTCGGACAACTCAAGAAACAGGGCGGCAATATCAAAACGACCGCGGGCAGTCGTATAAGACAACATATAACGCTCTCGTTTTTCCGCCGGCGTGTGTTGAATCCGAACGTACGGCGGATTCCCGATAACACAATCGAAGCTGTGCTCGGCGAAGATAGCACCAGATAGCTGCGTCCCGGGTGCCTGATTGCCCATTGGAATCAATGTCGGAGCAGGGCGCACAAGCAGAGCATCTCCAGCCACAATGTTCTCGTCGATGCTGACACAATCGCATTCAGAAAGTGACGCCTTTGCGAGGAGGTGCTTTCGAGCCTCAAAAACGGATCGCTCATCAATGTCGATCCCAAACAAGCAGTGTTTCAGAATATGCCTGGCATTATTTGGGCCGTAACTGCCGAACGCTTTTCGCCAGGCGTCGGCCAGCATCTCATAAGCCTTCAACAAAAAAAGTCCTGACCCGCAAGCCGGGTCCAGAATCCTGAGTCTCGTTAGGGTGTCGCGAGATCTCAAGAAAGGCCCGAGAGTCCTACTGACGATGTAATCCACGAGGGGGTCGGGCGTATAATGCGTACCGAGGCACTTTCGGTGTTGCTCAGAATATGTCTGCTCTTGCCTGCGCGCCTGCAACTCTATCGACAGCATCGTCTAAACGTCCCACTAACCAAATAGGCCAACGAATCGCTCGTTTTTGGAATTCTAACGCCTTTTCGCAGTTACGTAAAGCAGTTTCTATTTCAGGCCAAGAGCAGACTGACACGTCGCAATTCTCAACATACGGCCAGATTAACACGTCACGGATGCCGCATCAACCTAAAACACGCTGACACAGCCGCTCAGTCGCAGTTTTCGCTTGAATCCGCTCACCGGCTTTGGTATGATATATGTGCTGTGCAATTTGGAAGAAATACTGCAGGCCCTTGCGTTTTGGGTTTCTTTAACAATATAGGTCCAACCTGCAATTTTGCAGAAATCATTCCGTGATTATGAGAAGGAGGCTGGGATGACGACGACATCCAGACTCGCCGTAACAGTGATCGCCGCTGTCCTGCTGCCCCTATTTGCACCGACTGCTTCACACGCCGCAGGCCATTTCACATTAGCCTTCCAGCGCCAGTTGTCGGCGTGGGAGAACAGCGCCGGAGAGGGCTGTATCGGAGGGCACGTCGTAAGAGTGTGGGTCTGGGACGAAAACGGCAATCCAATGTCGCTCATCGACCTAAAAACGACCTGGGGCGTGCTTATGGGCGCAACCGACAGCGACGGCAGGGCCGAAATACCTCTGAATCTGAACGACTTTGACCTGACTTGCGTCGATAACAACGGCTCAACCAGCGATGCCACACGTCTGATGACGGCTCATCGGCCGGAATGTTGGGGCCATTACTCCTTCGAGGTTGGTTTCCTGTACAAAACCGATGTGTC